>JAZQFO010000217.1:0-6541 GCA_045539535.1 Acetatifactor sp. | reverse complement strand
GAATGCTTGCGAATCTGCGAAGCAGATTTGCAAGATGAGCTCTGCGGGTAGCAGTGTGCAAGACGCGACATCCTGCGCGCAGCTTTTCTTGTGAAACCTTTGTGTACCCTATTGTGTCCTCACCCCCAAAATGATAAAATTACAAATAGTTATATCTAACTTTTAAAGGACATTGATTATGACAAAAAATAAGAAATTACTTTCTATTCGGGTACAGTTCGCTTTGATATTTATAACCCTCATGGCCGGGATTATTTTGTGCTGCTGGCTGGCGAACACCCTGTTTCTTGAAAAGTATTACATGCAGGAGAAACAGAAAATCATTTACGATGCCTACGAGACCATTCGACAAGCTGCCGGGCAGGACAGCTACGGCACAACGGAGTTTGTTCGTGAGCTGGAAGAAATTTGCATCAGTTCCAATATCACCATCTGTGTAATGGATGTAAATTCTCAGATTAAATATGTGTCCCAAAATGGCGGACGCCAATTAGAGGATCGACTATTCCGCTATCTTTTTAATTTGTCAACGGAGCCTGTTAGGGTGATTGAGCAGGGTGAATATTATGTGATACAGATTACAGGTAAGGGGGATGGAGAATATCTGGAGATGTACGGGAGACTTACCTCCGGTATCTCATTTATTATGCAGACGCCTTTGGATAGTATCAGAGAAAGTGCGACGCTTGCCAATCGCTTTCTGGCCTATGTGGGAATCGTGGGAGCTTTGCTTGGGGGAATTGTGATCTGGCTGGCGGCCCATCGGGTGGCAAAACCTATTTTACAGCTCAGCGATATTTCGGAGCGCATGGTGCATTTGGATTTTGAAGCGAAATATATGGGCAATCAGCAAAAGAGTCCTGTTTTGCGCAATGAAATAGATGTTTTGGGAGAAAATATCAATAAGCTTTCGGAATCTCTGGAACGCTCGGTTTCGGAGCTGAAGACTGCCAATAATGAATTAACGCGTGACATTGAGAAAAGAGAACAGATTGATGAGATGCGCAAGGAATTCCTTGCCAATGTATCTCATGAATTGAAAACTCCTATTGCATTGATTCAGGGATATGCGGAAGGTTTGCGGGAGGGCATCAGTGATGATACTGCAGATAAGGAGTTCTATTGTGAAGTAATCATGGATGAAGCCACTAAAATGAATATCATGGTGAAAAAACTGTTGACTTTGAATCAGTTGGAGTTTGGTAACGATGTAATTGATATGGAGCGGTTTGACTTGACTGCATTGATTCGCAATTATATTTCATCGGCTGAGATCTTGACCAAACCTAATCAGATTATTGTTCGCATGATAGAGACAGCACCCATCTATGTATGGGCGGATGAATTTAAAGTGGAAGAAGTCTTTATGAATTATTTTACCAATGCGGTAAATCATTGTACAGGTGACAAGGTAATTGAGGTGAATCTGGTGCAGCAAAACGGCCGTGTTCGCGTGGAAGTGTTCAATACCGGCGAACAGATTCCCAAAGAGGCACTGCCCTATTTGTGGGATAAGTTTTATAAGGTGGACAAGGCGAGAACCCGCGCTTACGGTGGCAGCGGTGTGGGCTTGTCTATTGTAAAGGCTATTGCGGAATCCATGAATCAGGAATACGGTGTGGAAAATCGAGAGGAGGGTGTGCTGTTCTGGTTTACGCTGGAGACAGTACAGAATTGATAGAATGGAAGAAATGACCAGAGTGCTGTTGGTGGGCGCAGATGTGGGCGAGGAGGATGATTTTGACCGTTCCATGCTGGAATTAAAAAGTTTGGCGGAAGCCTGTGGAAAGCAGACCGTGGGGATTATTACCCAACGCATGGAAAGCATCAACAAGGCGTTTTATATTGGAACCGGCAAAGTGGCAGAGGTGCGGGAGTATGCGGATGAGTGTGGTGCAGAGGAAATTATTTTTGATAATACACTTTCTCCATCCCAGATTCGTAATCTGACACAGGAAATCGACCTGCCGATTATGGACCGTACCGGTTTGATTTTGGATATTTTTGCATTGCGGGCAAGGACCGGAGAGGCTCGCCTTCAGGTGGAGATGGCCAGACTTCAGTACTTGTTGCCCCGGCTTGTGGGAATGCGTACTTCGCTGGGCAGACAGGGTGGTACCGGCGGCAGCATGAGCAACAAGGGTTCCGGTGAGAAACAGCTGGAGCTGGACAGAAGAAAAATTGAACATCGGATTTCGGAGCTGAGAAAAGAATTAGAAGTAGTGGAACGTACCAGGGAGACCCAACGCAAGAAGCGCAGCACGTCCAGGGTCCCCCAGGTGGCTTTAGTGGGATATACCAATGCAGGTAAGTCTACGATAATGAACCGTATGCTTGCTGAGTACGGCAAGGTGCCCGAGAAGCAGGTGCTTGAGCAGGATATGTTGTTTGCTACATTGGAGACTAGCGTCCGGAATATAGATCCGGGAGATGGAAGGCCCTTCTTTTTGTCTGATACGGTGGGCTTTATTCATAAGTTGCCTCATGGCTTGGTACAGGCTTTTCGCTCCACTTTGGATGAAGTAAGATATGCGCAGCTTTTGATACATGTGGTGGATTGTTCCGATGAGGATTATCGTCATCAGATGGAGGTTACCAAGGAGACGCTAAAGGAATTAAAAATAGGAGACATTTCTCAAATAATAGTGTATAATAAAGCTGATAAGTGTCATATGGATGATTTGCCTCGCGTGGGAGAAAACAGTATCCATATGGCGGCAGGAGCGGGAATTGGTATCAGGGAGCTTGTAGAGCTGATACAGAAAAAGGTTTATGAGGGTCACAGGCAGTGTGCATTTTTGATACCATATGAGCAGGGTGGTATTGCATCCCGGCTGATGGAGCAGGCTGTCGTGCTGGAACAGGAGTACCGTGAAGATGGTATTTATCTGCTGGTTCGTTGCCATGTGCAGGATGCTTCCAGATACGAGCAGTACTTGATTGGTTAACCAATTGATTCAAATGAGGGTGAAATATGAGGTTTAATGAGCTGGATAATATAGAAGAACGAATAATTAATTTAATACGGGAATCCAGAGATCCGGATTTTACCAATTATCTGCTGACTGTACAAAAGAAGGTGCTTGACCAGAAGCAATATACAGTCAAGATGATGCATGAGTTGGATTTAAATGAAGAGAAGTACCGTAAAAATATGGAATGGCGCAGTCGTCAGATGCAGATGCCTTCTCCTGTACCGCAGCCTGTAGTGCCGGAAACAGTAGAGGTATCGGAAGGTGCAGTAACATCTGAGTCGATAGCTGAACCGATAGCCGAACCGGTAATAGTTGAAAAGGTAGAAGCTGTGGCGATACCTACTCCGGCAAGGGCAACTGTGGAGCCCGCGCAGTCCAAAAAGAAAATTAATGCGGAGTTTGCTATTGGTGCAACCGTGCTTAGTATCGTTGGTAGTGTGTTTGTGCTGGCGGCACTGGTAATGTTGGGACTTTATTTTACATCCGGACTGGTAAAAGGCTTGTTCCTGTATGGTGGTTGTCTTGCGGTAATGCTTTTGGCGGAGCTTTTGGTATATCGCAAGTTCCCCAATCTTGGTCTGACTTTGTCAGCGATAGGTATGGGTGGCCTGTATATATCAACGCTGGTCAACTATCTTGTGTTAAAGAACTTCAACCAATGGGTGGCGTTGGGTGTGATGCTGGCAATTACCCTTGGTGTGATTATCTTAAGTCGGAAGAGAGATGCGGCGGCTTATCGTATTCTGGGACTGGCTGCCATGTATATCAGTGTGTATATGGTATTGAACCGCAGTGCATCCCTGGGTGGTTTGTCACAGATTGAATTTGTGGCGATTACAGTATTTGCATTGGTTGTAAATGTGATGTGTCTGTTTGTACCGGTTAATAAGGGGCATACAGCCATCCAGATTACACACATGGCCCTAAATACAGTTTTTGCGATTGTTGTGACGGCGCATTGGCATGCGTGGGCGACGGTTACGGTTGATAGCGTGGCAGAGATGGCACTGGGCCCCATGCTTGCGGCCACCTCTATTTTAGCGATGCAGCTGATATTTATTACACAAATCCGCTGGGCAGCCAAGAGAAAAGCTGAAGGAGTTGTAACCGATAACAGTGGTATTTGCGTTACCTATTGTATTTCCGGGTTGATTTACATGGGGATTGTAGCTGTAGTTTGCAATTTTAATGGAATGCTGGGTGGCGCTGACGATTTGGTTTATGTTCCCCACAGGTTGGTTAGTGCGGCCATAGTGGTTCTGTTATGTTCGATTCCTTTGTTTGCGCTTGGCAGACATCAGGAAAAGTGGTTTTCTTGGTATTTGTTAAATCTTCTGGTATTGTCAGTGATTTCTTGGGCGGTTACGGATATAGAGATTTATGTGTACCTGCTTGTGCTTCTTTTGGCATCCAAGGCGTTGTCCTTTACCAAACAGGCTATGCTTAAAATCAGTGATGCCGGCATTACCAGTCTTGTTTGTATTGTGGTTTTGGCAGAGTGGAAGGAACCATGGGTATTTCTTCTTGTAATTGGCTTGCTGATTAGTGTAGTATGTATTAATTATTGGAATACATATTTTGAAATGATATTGATGTTTACGCTGGCGTACTTCAGTAGCTGGCATATGTTGCCGCTACTGAAGCTTCCCGTGTTTGTGGGCATCATGTTCTTGGGAATGTTCATATTTAATAACGTGCCAAAGTGGCATGGCAAGGGTATACAGCTGCTCAACTGGGCGGCATTGGCGGCGCAGACTGTTTGTTATTTGATGCTGATAAATCCGGTGTATCGCAATTCTTATCTGACCTATTTGTGCATGCTGATTTTTGGTGTGACAACAATTGTGGTTTGCTTCCAGGAGACATATCATCTGGATTTGAAATGTAAGCCTTTAATCATGGCGGGCTTTTTGACCTATATGGGTCTGGTGGTACGTACAGGATATCCTATTATTAATAGCATACTGTTGATGGTAATTGCATTGGGCTGTGTAGCAGTAGGTTTTGCTATTCAGAAGAAAACTCTTCGTGTCTATGGTCTGATGCTTTCGTTGGCAGTTTGCGTAAAACTGGTAGTTTATGATTTTGCCGGAAATACAATGTTGCAGAGAACTATCCTATTCTTTGCGGTTGGTGTATTGGCATTGATCATAGCTGCTATTTATATGGTACTTGAGCGAAAAAATGAAAAGCAACAGCAGGAAGTAAATAAAGCGTAAGGAGTGTTACGTATGAAAAAGACAATAGCTGCAGTGATGTGTATGATGTCTGTGATGCTGGTCGGTTGTGGAAGTGGCTTGCCGGACATGTCCGAGTCGGAGATGGAAGCAATCGGCGAGTATGCTGCGTTTACCTTATTAAAGTATGATGCGAACAGCAGAAGCCGGTTGGTGGACTTGACTGAAGCAGAGGAATCTGCAAGCGAAGACCAAGTTCAAGGTATGCCGGAGGAAAGCATTGTTGTTCCTGAAGAGAACGAGTCGGCGTCGGAAGAAAGTACGCCTACGGTAGAGGTTCCGACAGATGATATAAGTGAACCGGAAAATACTTGTGACAGCATGGAAGCATTTTTTGAACTGCCGGAGGGAATGTCCGTTTCTTGTTCGGGATATGATTTGTGTGAAAGCTATCACGAAGCAGATAATACCTATTTTGTATTGGATGCGACTGCAGGTAAGAAACTTCTGGTACTTCAATTTGGTATAAGTAATAATACGACAGAAGAGCAGGCGGTGAATTTTCTGTCCCGAGAAGATATTTACCGTATTACTGTCAATGGCACTTACACGAGGACAGCACTCATGACTATGCTTTCTAATGATATGTCTACATATACAGGGACAATAAAAGGGGGAGAGTGTGTAGAAACAGTGCTTCTTATAGAAGTAGACAGTATAGAGGCGGAGAATCTTCATAGTATTACACTTAATCTTAAAAATGAATCAAAAACACACACAATTCAGGTGTTATAGTGCAAAAAACTGTAAACAATGAATTTGGCACGCTGCCATGATAAAGCAAAAAGCCCGTTTTTATGGGCTTTTTTGCTTTTTTGATAAAATTGTGCAAAAAGTTAGAAAAAAATACAAATTAGGTGTTGACAAGAATAAATACCGATGATATACTCAATCTTGCCGTCGGGGAAACCGGATGGATGAGAAGAAAAAACTTTCTTCAAAAAATAAAAAAAGTTGTTGACAAAGCGTAGCATTCGTGATAAGATATCAGAGTTGCCGCTGAAACAGCAACAAATGCAAAGCTGATACAAAGCTTTGCTTGAACCTTGACAAATAAACAGCAATGCAACCCTGAAAATTCCAAGAGCTGTTTTTGAAACAGCAGAGAAAATTCAGAGAACTAAGTGATATGAAAATATCGCAACCTAAAAACAGTAATGCCAGATGATAAAACTGGCAGGACAAACATTCAACATGAGAGTTTGATCCTGGCTCAGGATGAACGCTGGCGGCGTGCTTAACACATGCAAGTCGAACGGAGTAATTTCGCTGACGAGACTTCGGTCAAATCTTGAGATTACTTAGTGGCGGACGGGTGAGTAACGCGTG
>JAZQFO010000216.1:0-45162 GCA_045539535.1 Acetatifactor sp. | reverse complement strand
TAGGTATAGAGGGTACTACTTCGATGAGGAGACCGGATTCTATTATTTGCAGAGCAGGTACTATGATTCTGCGATTAGGAGATTTATTAGTCCAGATTGTTATATGTCTACAGGTCAAGGCTTAAATGGTCATAATATGTTTGCATACTGTGGCAGTAATCCGGTTAATGGAACGGATTCTACGGGATGTGCTCCTGTAGGGCTGATAGTGACGGCGCTGGTTTTTGTGGCAGTAGTGGTGGGGATTGTAATGGCGATGCCTCATTCTGATGTGGGCGCAGCACGTCCGTATGAGTATGTGCCGGGTGGAGACGAGAATGCTCCTAATTGTTATGCGTTCGCAATAGGGTCAGATGTAAATGAACAACCAGGCGGAGCAAGTGGAAGAATTCCAAGTCGGTGGAATGACGTTGATGATGTGGGGGCTTCCGTAACAGCAGATCTCGAGGCAAAAGGGTACCATGTACGTCCAATTTCGGGTCCGAATTCTAAAGTATATGAGAATGAATTTAAAATTGCACTATGTGTAGGTACTAAGCCTTGTGGGTACAATAGAATGACAGGAGAACTGATTTATGATTACCACTTTATGCGACAAACTGACACGGGACAGTGGGCTGAAAAACATGGTTCAGGAGGGGATTCAGTGCTATGGCCGCAGGGCTTGACCCCGGATGAAATCCCATGGACACTAGATGACCAAGTTTACTATGATAGTCGTATTTTGTATTATGCCATAGGGGAGTGAGGTGTTTTATGAATAAAATTAAAAGGATAATAATACTCTTGACTTTATCTTTGATGCTTTGTGCATGTGAAGAAAAGCAGGTTGCAAAAGAGGAGGTAAATTTAGAGGTGCAAATTTCACCATCAGATCAAACAATAATGGAACTTTCTACAAAAATATATACCGAGACAGAATTAGAAGAAATTGCAAGGTTTACGGGAAATATTGAGGATTTAGGAAAAGCATATCCGATTGAGTGTATTAGGGGAGGAGATACTTATCAGATATCTTATCTTGGAGAAAAACAAGTTGCAATGTTACTGTATGATAATGAAGGAAAGCATTTAATGGGGCGTACTTATAGTATAGTAAAAAAGCGATCTGATTTTTCGGAGATAACAGTGGGAGACACGCTGGAAGATGTGCAGGCGGTAGATCCGAATGGATTTTATATGTTCTTTTATACCGGTATTAATTGGCCACGTATATCTGAACATTGTACGGAAGATGGGTATATGATTCAAATAGAATATGATAGAGAGAATGTTATCATCGGTATTACAGAATGGTTAATTTAATCTTTGGAATTTAACCAGACGGAGAAAGTGTACTGCGCTTCAGATCAGTCCATCATCCACCCCATATCCTCCGGCACTTGCGCCTCAAAATGCATGGCTTCCCCGGTGAAGGGATGCGTAAAATCCAGCCGATAGGCGTGAAGCGCCTGGCGGGTCATCCGGGAGTAATCCGGATTGTACAGGTAGTCCCCGATGAGGGGGAAGCCTAAATATTTCATATGTACACGAATTTGATGGGTACGGCCGGTCTCTAGTAAGAGGGAGACCAGGCTGTGCCCATTTTCTGTGCGCAGTACCTTGTAATGGGTGACGGCGGATTCACCGTTTTCCAAGTCTATGCAGCGTTCGATGATGGAGCCCTCTTTGCGTCCGATAGGCGCATGGATGGTGCCTTCTGTGGGAGTGATGTTGCCGGCGGCGATGGCCAGATATTCTCTGCGGATGCCCTTTTCGCCTTTTTGGGCTACCATGGCGGATAGGATGCCGGCGCTGACCACGTGCTTGGCGATGATGGTAAGGCCGGAGGTGTCCCGGTCCAGTCTGTTGATGCAGCGGAAGATAAAGGGTTTGTTTTGGGCCGCAAAATACCAGGCCAGAGCATTGGCAAGGGAATTGTCCCTATTGTTCTGGGAGGGATGGATGGGCATGCCCGCAGCTTTATTTATCACCATCAAATCTTCATCCTCGTAGAGGATGTCCAAGGGCAGCTCCACCGGCTTAATGTGTTCGGAGGAGGTTTCCTCCGAGAGTCTGATTTCCAGCTGGTCTCCGGGCTGCATCAAATGGGTCATGTAGACCGGGGTATTATTTACCAGCACACTTTCCGGCTGACTTTTTAACACAATCATGCTCCGGCCGGAAAAGCCTTGCTGTTTTAGAAAGCTTTTCACGGATATGGGTGTATGCAGTTGGGGAAGTGTGTAGGTAAATTTACGTTGCATGGATCCCTCTTTTGGATGGGACGCTTTGCGCCCCATATCGTATTATACTTCTTCTAACGCTTGTCGGTTTTTGGTTCTATCAGCGTCACGCCTGCAATCATGCAAATCACGGCTACCGTCATAAGGATCAGTATGTCGCCCACGCTTAAGCTTGCCTTGAACAGAATGGGCAGGAGGTTCTGTACCTCTTCTCCATAGTAGAGCACCACCACGGAGAATGCATTGTTGAGAAAATGCATAATACAGGAGAGGAAGATACTTCCGCTTCTGTAAGCTGCGTAGCAGAGCGCCACGCCTAAGAGTCCTGTGGTGAAGAATTTTACCAGGCTCATATGGTAAATGCCGAACATGGCGGCCACGATGAGAATGGCAGCCCAGGGCTTGAATTTCTTCTTGGCAGCAGCCAGGAAGTATCCGCGAAACAGTGCTTCTTCACAGATGGCGGGTGCCAGCGCAATCACCAAAAGTGCAGGGACAAAGCCCACGCCCTCCAGCATAACCATAAAGCTTTCGTTTACACTTTCCACATCCTGAGGGAACAGGGCTGTCAGGAAAACAGACAGCACGGTCATGGCTATAAAAGCACCTACCTCCAAAAGGATTGCACCGAAGACACCTGAGGGCTTGGGAGCGTTCAAGGAGAAGGTCTGCTTGAAATCTTTTTTGGTGTACCATGCGGCTCCCACCGGTACGGCAATAATCAGAAGCTGGGTAAACAGAGTACCCAGGAAGGGGAATTTCATCTGTAACAGGGTGCCCCCGTACAACAGCAGCAGGATGCTTACCGCGGCCACCAAAGCAGCATCGGAGAAGTTGGGTACGCCGCCCTTTTTCAGGTTCTTGCGGCTGGTAAAAATCTGCAGATTTACGCCGCTTTCTCCGAAGAGGATGTCTTCGCTGTTGTAGATTTTGCTAAGGGCCAGCACAGCCAAGGCTGCGTAGGCGATGTTGGACAGCAGTACAATCAATATCAATGTCAGGTTGTATTTAAATACCAGCAGATTGCCGATTAGCAGGCAGATATTTACCACGGGAATGGCTGCCATCAGCGGTGTGAATTCGATGTTGGGTATGAACCCGATATAGCCGGTGAGCATCACCACCAAAAGTAGGGGCGTGGTATAGTTGTTGGCCTCCTTAAAGGACTTGGCAAAGGCTGTAACGCACATGGTAATGGCGCTGATAAACAGGGCAAATGCCACCACGCAGAGGATTACGATGACAATGGCAGGAATGAATCCCACCAAATCAATTTCCATGGCAGCAGCTGAGGTATTCATCATTTCTGCCAGGAAAAGCGCCATAAACGCCATAGATACCAGGTTTAACAGGGCGGATACCACAGATACGGTGGCAACTGCCAGAAACTTACCCATAATCAGCTCTTCATTGCGCACGGGAAGAGTTAAAAGGGTTTCTAAGGTGCCGCGCTCTTTCTCACCTGTGGTGGTGTCGATGGAGGGGTACAGGGCACCCATCAGGATGCTGGTAATTAATAGGAAGGGCAGTATTTTACCCAGAATATTACCCACACTTTCTTCCTTGCTGGAGCGGTCTGCCCACTCTACGGTGATGGGCTCCATCAGGTAGGCGGCATCCAGCCCATGGTCTTCTAACAGGCTGACGCTCAGACGCTCTCCGTACAGGTCCAGCTTGTCGCTTACCATGCCGGAGGCGGCGCTGGAATTGGTAACGGAGGACAGATAGTGGATCTCGAAGCTAAGCTTGTCACCGTCCATGCCTACTACCACATAAGTATCCAGCATCTCTTCCTGCAGGGCTTTTTCCGGGTCCTGCACTTCCACCAATTTTAGTGTGTAGCTTTGATTGTCTTCACTTTCTTCTATCAGTTCGATCAAAGCATCCCTATCGTAATCTACCGCGCCATCTTCTACAATGGCCACGCTGTAGGAGCCGCTTTGGATGTTACTGGCAATGGCAGAGGATACCAAGAGAGCTACTACCATGATCAAAGGATAAAGTAGCAGCGGTACCAGGACCATCATGATCAGGGTTTTCTTGTCACGCATGAGGTCCAGCATTTCTTTTTTGTAGATGGATTTAATCTTACTTGTCTTCATGTCCGGCCTCCTTTTCTTTAGTTTCTTTCTTGTTTATCTCCTCAGGAGATGCCTGTTCAATCAGCGCAAGGAAAGTATCCCTAAGATTGGTGGTGCCGGTGAGAGCACGAAGCTCGGAAGGGGTCCCTTGGGCGATAATCTGTCCCTTATGTATCATGATGATGCGGTCACATAAAAACTCTGCCTCCTCCATGTAATGGGTGGAGTAGAGCACGGATTTGCCGGCTTCCCGCTCCTTTTTCATGAATTCAATAATGGCACGGCTGCTTAAGATGTCCAGACCCAAGGTGGGCTCGTCAAAAATATAGGTGTCCGGGCTGTGCAGAAGACATCTTCCGATGGATACGCGCTGGGTCTGGCCCGTGGACAGTCTTTCGATGCGATTGTCCACAAATTCTGCCATGTCCAGTACTTCTACGATTTCGTCGATACGTTTTGCAACCGCTTCCTTCGGCAGCTCATAAATATTGCCCAGCATGGTATAAAGCTCTCTGGCAGACAGGCGGTTGTAGAGCTTGGTGTTGCCGGACAGATAGCCGATACGCTTTTTTACTTCGATTTCATCGGTGATTTCCCGGCCGTCTTTGTCTGCAATGTAGACCCGGCCTAAGGTGGGCTCTAAAAGCTTTCCAAGCATGCGAAGCAGGGTGGTCTTACCCGCACCGTTGGGTCCTAAGACACCCAGAATTTCGCCTTCCTTGATTTGCAGGGAAATATCATTTACGGCATTGAATTCCACCTTGGTATTTTTCTGTTCTATTTTGGTAAAGGTTTTGGTCAGATTTTCTGCTTTAATCATAGTTTGCTTCTCCTCAAAGATAGATACGCCTATTATAGCACGTTGTTTAAAGTTTTGACACTTTCTTTTTGGGTGAAAACGTGGTAAACTCGTTTGTAATTGGTGTCTTGTTACCGTATGAGAACAAGGAATTGTTGGGAGGTAAAATATGTTGCTGATTAAAAACGGTTATTTGATGGACCCTAAGTCCGGTAGAGAGGGACTTTGTGATATTTGGGTTAAGGATGATGTGATTTATAAAATTGGTGAGAATCTCACGGAGCAGATGAGTGAAGAGGAGCTTTCTGCATGTGAGGTTATTGATGCAGAGGGCAAGATTGTGGCTCCGGGTCTGGTGGATGTGCATGTGCACTTTAGAGAGCCCGGATTTACCCACAAGGAGGATATTGTAACAGGAGCCAAAGCGGCAGCCAAGGGAGGCTTTACCACGGTGGTGCTGATGGCCAATGTAAATCCCCATGTGGACAATGTGGAGACCTTGGAGTACGTGCTGGAGAGAGGCCGCTCCACCGGTATTCATGTGGAGACCTGCGCCAATGTGACCATGGGGATGCAGGGCAAGGAGCTGGTGGATATGAAGACCCTGGCAGCCAAGGGTGCTGTGGGCTTTACCGATGACGGTGTGCCTATTATGGATGAGGCGCTGGTGCGTCAGGCCATGGAGCAGGTGGCAGCCCTTGACATGCCTATCAGCTTCCATGAGGAGGATGCTTCACTGATTGCCAATAACGGTGTCAATCGCGGCAAGGCCAGCGAGCACTACGGAATCGGCGGTTCCCCCAGAGAGGCGGAAGTTTCTCTGTCCGGCAGAGATTTAAAGCTTGCGCTGGAGACCGGCGCATGTATCAATATTCAGCATATCAGTTCCAAGGAGGCTGTGGAGCTGGTGCGCCAGGCCAAAAAGCAGGGCAAGAATGTCCATGCAGAGGCCACACCTCATCATTTTACTTTGACAGAGGATGCGGTGATTAAATACGGTACTATGGCGAAAATGAATCCGCCTCTTCGCGAGGAGGCAGACAGACTGGCCATCATCGAAGGTCTGGCAGACGGCACCATTGATTTGATTGCCACTGACCATGCGCCCCATACATTAGAGGAAAAGTCCAAGCCCATCACAGAGGCCCCCAGCGGCATTATCGGTTTGGAGACTGCGCTGCCTTTGGCCATTACCGTGCTGGTAAACGGCGGTCATCTGACCATGATGCAGGTGTTTGAGAAGATGACCTGTAATCCTGCTGATATGTACCACTTAAATGCCGGTTATCTGGCAGAGGGTGGTCCTGCAGATTTGATTATTGTGGACAAGGATGCTATTCAGGTGTTTGAGGAATACGCGTCAAAGGCGTCCAATACACCCTTTACCGGCTGGGAGATGGATGGTGTGGTTTGCACTACAGTCTGTGGGGGTAAGGTGGTATTTAGTACGGAGGCATAAGGATGAAAAACGTACTTTGGAAAATTCTTTATTTTGTGCTGTTTGTAATCTGTCTTATGGGATTAATCGTCACCTTGTTTGTGGAGCAGGAGCGGGATTATTTGCGTGCCGTTCAAATTGGTCTGCTGGTGCTTGCTTTTGGCGGCAGGCTGTTTGGCAGAAAGAGAAGGGCTCTCAGACCCAATTACAGACTGTATGAGGAGACTTATAAGGAGTTTGTAAGAGGTGCCTTTGCAAGCGATAAGAGAAGCTATCGCAAGCTGATGGAGGCCATTGCCTGCTATAACCGGGACGAGTTTAAACAGGGACTTAAGATGCTGGAAAAGCTGGTAGATAAATGCAGCAACAATTGTGATTATCTGGCAGTGTATATGTTTCAGGCCCTGATTTATCAGGAGCTTGGGCAGAAGGAGAAAGAAATTGCCAGCTATGAGAAAGTTCTGCAGTACAATATGACCAATGCTACTGTTTGGTCCAATCTTGGACTTTGCTACCAGCAGATGGGTCGGTCGGCAGAGGCATATGAGGCTTATAGCAATGCCATCCGCTATGATCCGCAGGATGAAATGGCATATCATAATATGTCTTGTTATTATCTGCGCCAGAAAGATGCCAGAGGAGCTTTGGAATATGCCTTGCGGGCCCTTGAAAGGAAACCGGATTTTTTAAAGGCTTTGGAGGTGGCTGCTGTGGCCAACAAGCTTTTGGGTAATCCTGAGGCGGTGGAAGAATATCACGCCAGATATATAGAGAGTGGCGGAGAAGAGAAGCGGTTTCAAGAGACTCTGGCTTTATTCTAGTTTTTAAGAAGCAAATGAATATGAGGGGAAAAAGATGTATCAGTGTTCTAAATGTAGTGGTAATTTAAAATTCAATATCGAAAGTCAGATGATGCAGTGCGACTACTGTGGGGAGAGGGTGGACCCCTATGCGGTAGAGGAAAAATCAGATGCATTGGAGTCTGTCATTCAGGAGGATGAGTTTGAGGTAACTGTATTTACCTGTCCTCAGTGTGGCGGTGAGCTTTTAAGCTATGACGATACGGCGGCGACTTTTTGCAGTTATTGCGGCGGTTCTACGATTTTGACCAGCCGTATCAGCAAGGAGAAGCGTCCACAGCATATCATTCCTTTCCAGAAGACCAAGGAGCAGTGTAAGGAGGCCTATGCTAAAATGGTTAAGCGTTGCTTCTTCCTGCCTAAGGAGATGCGGGATGAGGAGTACATATCCAAGTTTCGCAGTATCTACATGCCTTATTGGGTTTACAGCTATGAGAAAAACGGACCTGTGGTTTTCAAGGGCATAAAGCGCAAGGTAGTGGATGAACATGTTTATCTGGAGTTGTACAAGATAGAGACAGAAATAGAGGCAGAATACAAGGGACTTACCTATGACGCTTCTTCTGCATTCTCTGATGCCTTGAGCAATGCCATTGCGCCTTTTGAGTGGTGGGGAGCGAAGCCTTTTACCCCGGCTTATCTGAGCGGTTTCTATGCGGATACTGCAGATGTGAGCCAGGATCTTTATGAGGAAGATGCCCGAAACATCGCCAGAACGGATATGTGTACCCGTCTGCGTCAGGACCCGGAGTGCCAAAAGTTTGAGATTAGTGAGCTTTTGGAGGAGGTTATATTGAATAATCCGGCCAAGATAGAGTTGGCCATGCTTCCGGTGTGGTTTTTGTCCTACCGCAACAAGGACCGTGTCAGCTATGCGGTGGTAAACGGTCAGACCGGTGAAGTGGCAGGAGATATGCCCATTGATAAAAAGAATTTCGTGAAATGGTCCTGTCTGTGGGCTGTTCCGGTGGCTATTTTACTGATGCTCCTTATGAATGTGAGTCCGGCTACCTTTTTATGGCTGACGGTGGGGCTGGCTATGATTTGCTGTATCATTTCCTGTTCCCAGAAGAGAGATATCCGCGCCAAGGAGAATTTTCAGGATGACAAGGGCAGGTGGTACCCGGTGACGCCGGGCAAGGTCTGGCATATTACCTTTTCATTGGGAGATGACACGGCTTTTGTACTGGGTGCAATTGTGGTAATGTTGGCTATGTACGGAGTTTTGGTTGCATTGGCACCGTTGATGTCTCTGTATGGTGCAGAGATGTATATCAAGAAGTTTATTGCCTTGGGTGTTTATTTTCTGATTCCGGTGATTTATATGCTGATTCCAAGAGGCTCCTACACCACGAAAAACAAGGCAAACCTGACCTGGGGAGATTTCCTGGATACCCTTCGCAAAACCGGTTTGGGTATCTTGTTGTCTTTGTTTATTTTGTGGATTCAACCCCAATATGCGGTGTTTTATTATGGCTCAGCCCTTTTTACCATGGGACTGGTGGTATGGGACATTATGGGTATTCTGGACAGACATAATATTCTGGTGACCAGAGAGATTCCCCAATTTAGAAAAAGAGGAGGAGAAAGTGATGGTAGATAGTCTGTTTCGTTTGATTTGTTGTGCAGCATTTGCACTGATTATAGTGATGCTTTTCAATTTCGTGTTGGCTCGTTACAGGTCCAGAATGGCTATGACAGAGGCTTCCGAGATTCTGGAAAGCAGTATGAATTACTACACCCACACGACTCCGGAATCTACCTTGGAGCCCTATGGTATGGGTCGATAGTCGTTGGGGTAAAAGAAATATTATTGGCAGGATAATGAACCAACATCTTGACAAATGCCAAGCAGATGCACTACAATTACATTTAATCAGTTAAATAGGCGTGGAAAAGGATTAGTACAAAACGGAAACATCCCAGAGAGAGGACGTGGCATGCAAAAGCGTGCGGCTGAGAGGTCCTTATGTGGAAGCTTTGGAACCTACCTTGGAGCTTCGTATGAAAATACGGCGTAGAACCGGCGTTAACGGTGTTTGAGGAGGACGCTTCTTGCGTCAATTAGGGTGGTATCGCCGAGCCTTCGGTCCCTTGTTGGGATCGGAAGGCTCTTTTTTTACTTTATAGGCAAGACGCTTTGTTGGATGCACTCGTTATTGTTTATACAGAGGTATTTATGGAACAAAAAAACAGGTTGGATAAAGTAGCATACGGTATGCTGACGGTTTCGGAAATTATATCATTGCTTTTTTTATTGATTGCAGTGGTTCTTATTGTTTTTTGCATATACGTTGGTATAGATACTTCGGGTGGATCATGGGTACTTTTGGCTGTGGCAGTCATGGGAACCGTGTTTTTGCCGATTATTATCAGCTGGATTGCCCATATTGTTTTGTATATTGTAGGCATGTGCAAGTATAAAAAAGGCAAAATGCATGCGGCAAGAATGCTGGGTATTATAAATTGTGCTGTGTTGATGATAGGGAATATGTATCTCTTGTGGTTAGATGGTAGAGACTTTACGAAGTGGAGAATCAGATGGGCGTCTCTTGTTGGTCCGGCTTTGGTCGTTGTATATATGGCGATTATCTTGTTGTTGCTCATTTTTAGTTTGAATAAAGAGCGAGCGGATCAAGCTTGTTAATTAAGTAGGACAGAGGTAATTATGGAACAAAAGAATAAAATAGACAAAGCAGCCTATGGAATGCTGACGGTTTCGAGTATTATTTCCCTGCTGTGTTTTGTGGCAGTGGTGGTGGCAAGTATTTATCTGCTGTGTTTGGGAGCCGGTGATGTAAATGGCGGCGGCTGGATGATTTTTATTGTGGGTGCTGTATTTGTGGGGCTTTTTCCTCTTGTTGGTGGATGGGTCGCACAGTTTGTGCTTTATATTCTGGGGCTGAAAAAGCTCCGCAGAGGAAATCTTAAGGGCGCCAGAATCTTTGGCCTGCTTAATTGTATCGTGGCTATGGCAGGGCATGCAATTTTGCTGTTTATGGGTTATGTTACCCTAACCGGACAGGAAGGCCGGATAGCGTTAGCGATTGGGATTTTTGCAGTGGCAGGTGTTTGCCTGTTGTATATGCTGACTGTTTTGGTGATGCTGATTGTGAGCATTGGCAAAAGCAAAAAAGCAGTAAATTAAGTTTATAATATAAGTTTTCATAAAGGAGAAATATCATGACAGACAACAAAAAAATGGTAGAAGCAATTACATCCATGGAGGTAGATTTTGCCCAGTGGTACACGGATGTAGTGAGAAAGGCGGAGTTGATTGACTATACTTCCGTAAAGGGTTGTATGGTGCTCAAGCCCGCAGGATATGCAATCTGGGAGCTGATTCAGAAGCAGCTGGATGCAAGATTTAACGAGACCGGTGTAGAGAATGTGTATTTGCCTATGTTCATCCCTGAGTCTCTGCTTCAGAAGGAGAAGGATCACGTAGAGGGCTTTGCGCCTGAGGTAGCATGGGTGACCCATGGCGGTTTGCAGCCTCTTGCCGAGAGAATGTGCGTACGTCCTACCTCTGAGACTTTGTTCTGCGATTTTTATGCAAATGACATTCATTCCTATAGAGATTTGCCTAAGGTATATAACCAATGGTGTTCCGTGGTTCGTTGGGAGAAGGAGACAAGACCTTTCCTGCGTTCCAGAGAGTTCCTGTGGCAGGAGGGACACACTGCTCACGCTACCGCACAGGAAGCGGAAGAGAGAACACTGCAGATGCTGAATGTGTATGCAACCTTCTGTGAGGAAGTGTTGGCGATTCCTGTGGTAAAGGGTCAGAAGACGGAGAAGGAGAAGTTTGCAGGTGCGCTTGCTACTTACACTATCGAGGCATTGATGCATGACGGTAAGGCACTGCAGTCCGGTACCAGCCACAACTTCGGTGATGGTTTTGCCAAGGCGTTTGGTATTCAGTATGCAAGCAAGGACAATACCTTGGAGTATGTACATCAGACCTCTTGGGGTATGACTACCCGTCTGATTGGTGCGCTGATTATGGTTCACAGTGACAATGAGGGTCTGGTACTGCCTCCCAGAGTGGCACCTAATCAGATTTGCATTGTTCCTATTATGCAGAAAAAGGAAGGCGTTCTGGATAAGGCATATGAGCTTCGCGACATGCTTAAGAAGAACTTCCGCGTAAAGGTAGATGACTCCGACAAGACTCCCGGATTTAAGTTTGCAGAGGCTGAGATGCGTGGTTATCCTATCCGTGTGGAGATTGGTCCTAAAGATATTGAGGCCAATAAGTGTGTAATCTGTCGTCGTGACACCAGAGAGAAGATTGAGGTTTCTCTGGATGAGCTGGAAGCAAAAGCCGGTGAGATTTTGGAGACTATGCAGGCCCAAATGCTGGAGAGAGCAAGAGCTCATCGCGAGGAGCACACTTATGTGGCTCGCAATATGGATGAGTTCAGAAAGACCTTTAACGAGAAGTCCGGCTTCGTAAAAGCGATGTGGTGCGGATGCCAGGATTGTGAAGACAAGATCAAAGAAGAGCTGGCAGTTACCAGCCGTTGTATGCCCTTCGAGCAGGAAGAACTTGCCGAGGAGTGCGTATACTGCGGCAAACCCGCCAAGAAGATGGTATACTGGGGCCGCGCGTATTAATCACGAAAGGAGAAGGTTATGATACATGAGGTGTTTCCCATTGAGGTAGAGGGTTCTTTGCCCGGTGCAAAGCTGGTCACATACATTCAGAATTATTCTGATGGCATGATGATTAATGAAAGGCCGATGGTACTGATTTGTCCCGGTGGCGGTTACGGTCATCTCTCTGACAGAGAGGGTGAGCCCATTGCCCTGGCTTTTCTGGCTATGGGTTATCATGCAGCAGTTTTGCATTATTCCTGTACACCGGCGCAGTATCCTACGCAGCTTACTGAGCTTGCAAAGGCTATGTTAATTATTCATGAGCATGCCAAGGAGTGGTATGTGGACACAGATAAAATTGTGGTACAGGGTGGTTCTGCCGGAGGTCATCTGGCAGCATGCTTAGGTATGTTTTGGGATGAGGATTTCTTAGCTGAGAAGGTAGGGCTTTCAGCTGACAAACATCATCTTTTACAGCCTGCAGGCATGATACTTTGCTATCCGGTAATTACTGCCGGAGAATATGCCCACAGAGGTTCTTTCAAGAATCTTTTGGGAGATCGGGAAGCAGAGCTTTCGGAGAAGCTGTCTTTGGAGAAACAGGTTTCTGAGAAGACACCGAAGGCATTTATATGGGGTACTTATGAAGATGCATCCGTTCCGATGGAGAATTCCCTTTTGCTGGTGGGGGCCATGCGTAAGGCGAATATTCCCGTGGAATATCACCTCTATCCCAGAGGTTGTCACGGATTGGCACTGGCCAGCCGTTTGACGCAGTCAAGCGAGGGACGTCATGTCCAGAAGGAATGCACATCATGGGTTGAGTTGGCACATACATGGATGGAGACCATGTTTTTTGAAACCGTAAACTAATTTATTATCGGGAGGATTCTAATGGATAGAATCATTGAAATTTCCAAGTTTTACAGTTCATTGCCGACAATGTTAAAAAAGTACGATAAGTACGCAAGAAATGATTATTTTAAGGGTAGTACCAAAGAGGAGTTTGAAGCCTGGGGTGTTCAGACCAGGGAGGCTTTAAAGGAGCTTTTGGGTATGCAGTACATGGAGACCTGTCCCCTTGAGCCCAAGGTGGAGGAGCGGGTTAGCTTAGAGGGCGGAATTGTCCGCGAGAAGGTGATCATTCAGGTGGAGCTCGATACCTGGATGCCCATGTATATCCTGATTCCCGAGAAAAAGGATGACAAAAAGCAGGAGTGTGTGCTGGCTTTGCCCGGTCATCAGGGTGCAGGTAAGTTCTCTGTAGCCGGATGCTATGATATTCCTGCGGTAAAGGACAAGATTGATTTTTACAATTATGACTATGGTATGCAGCTTGCCAGGAGGGGATATGTGGCAGTGTGTCCTGACTGTCGTGGTTTTGGTGAGCGTAGAGACGAGAAGCTGCAGACGCCGAATGATGAGGCTGCTTTTATCGGCGGTTCCTGTTTTCATCTGGCACATATGGCAGAGCCTTTGGGCATGACTGTGGCAGGTATGTGTACCTGGGACAACATGCGTCTGATTGATTATCTGTATGAGCGTGATGAGTGGGATGTGGACAATCTGGCAGCAGTTGGATTTTCCGGCGGCGGTATGCAGCTGATGTGGCTGGCAGCGCTGGACCAGCGCGTAAAGCGTTGCATCATCAGCGGATACTTGTATGGATATAAGGATTCCCTCATGATTTTAAACGGCAATTGCAATTGTAATTATGTGCCGAATTTGTGGAAACACTACGACTGTGGTGATATCACGTCTTTGATAGCGCCCAGACCTTTGGTAATCCAGTCCTGTAGAAATGACCATTTAAATGGTCCCAGAGGTTTGGAAAATGTGTATGAGCAGCTGGAGATTGTGAAGGCAGCCTACGCCCTTTATCCTGAGGCAAAAGAGCCTCTTCACGATATCAGGGAAAGCGGTCACAGCTGGCACCATGAGGTGTTGGATTTGTTGTTGCCCGGCGTGTGTTAATTAGAGGAGCAAACTATGAAATATATCGTATTAGATCTGGAATGGAACCAGAGCAATACCGGTAAAGAGAAAGAAGTAGAACAGCTCCCCGCAGAGATTATTGAGATCGGTGCCATCAAGGTGGATGAACAGGGCGTAATCGTCGGTGAGTTCAGCCAGCTTGTGAAGCCTACGGTTTATTTAGAGATGCACCATTTTACCAGCCAGCTGATTCACATGCAGATGAAGGAGCTGGAAAGAGGAAAGCCCTTTGCCAAAGTTGCAACAGATTTTCTGGAATGGTGCGGCAGCGAGGAGTATTTATTCTGCACCTGGGGCGCCACGGATTTGACGGAGCTTCAGCGTAATATGAAGTTTTATGAGATGGAGCCACTTTCTAAGGGTCCCATCCGTTATTTGGATGTACAAAAGCTTTTCTCCATCGCATATGAGGACAAGAAGACCCGCAGAGCGCTTGAATATGCGGTGACTTATTTGGATAAGGAGGAGAACCTTCCGTTCCACAGGGCTTTTAGTGATGCATACTACACTGCCCGGATTTTCGCTCAGATTATGGAGGATAAGCCGGAGGTACTGGAATACGTATCCTTTGATGTGTACTGTGTCCCCAAGACTCGCGATGAGGAGATTAAGGTGCAGTTTGACACCTATGCCAAGTTTATTTCCAGAGGGTTTGCAGATAAGAGGACAGCTTTTTTGGACAGAGAAGTCAGCTCCAGCAAGTGTTACCTTTGCCATCGTAATCTTCGCAAGAAAATCAAATGGTTTTCTTCCAACGGCAGACACTATTATTGTCTGGCCTATTGTGAAAAGCATGGTTATCTGAAGGGTAAGATTCGTGTGCGTAAAACAGATGAGGGCGGCGTATTTGTGGTGAAGACTACAAAGCTGATTCCGGAGGAAATGGTGGAAGATTTGATGGAGCGCAAAAAGAAAGCTCAGGAGTTAAATCGTAAGCATAGACAAAAAGAACGAGAGAGAGATCGTGATAAAGAAAACAGGAATCCGCAGTGATGTGGATTCCTGTTTGCATGTGTAGAATAATTATTACCATTTTCGATTCTTGCGCTGACGTCTCTTAGCCTGCTTGATGGCCTGCCTGCGGCGCTCCAGCTGGGTACTGTTCCGGCTTTGGTTGAAGCTGTGCCGTCTGCGCCTGTTCTTTTTCCAGTTGCGTCTGCTGTTGGGGTGCTTGGCATTATAATTTTTAACAAACTTATAGATAAATACAATCAGGAACAGAGTACCGCCAATGCCCAGAATCCACAGCAGGATTTTCAATACATTGATGAAAATGACGGTGGGGAGCTTGGGTTCTGCATCTTCCTCCTCCACCTCCGGGTCGAAGGTGTAGGTTTGCTTTTCATTGGTCGCCAGGTCCACCGAGGCAGAGCCCAGCGGCACATTTTGATAGCTGTATTCAATCACTGCAACCTGACCTTCGTCCTTGGTGTCATAGGATATTTTGGAGATTGTATCCTGAAAGGTAATGGTCTTGGGTAAAACAATACAGTCATTTTGGTTCAGGGACAAAATCGGCTTAGAGCTTCCGAAAATATCGATATCACTGTAAAATCCGGCACTTTCGATATTGTACTTGGTCTCAGTCTTGGAGATGTTGACTTTTTCAAAATTGCTAAAACCGTAGTTGAGCAGTGCCACCGTATCCTCATACTGATAGGGTGCCTCGTCTTTGAGCACCACGCATATCAATCGCATGCCGTTTCGCTCAGCACAGGCCACCAGACAGCTTCTCGCGTCTTCTGTGTATCCTGTTTTGCAGCCTACAATACCGTCGTAGGCATATTTTTTGCCGGCCAGAAGTTCCATCTGGTTGGCATCCACCAAGTCTTCATCTTCTTTGTCGATATACAAAAGAGGCATTTGGGTGATCTGGCAAAGCATGTCATTGGAGAAAAAGGCTCGTCCAATCATAGCCAGGTCGTAAGCACTGGTGTAGTGATTTTCGTCCGGCAGGCCGTTAGGATTGACAAAATTGGAATCTACACAGCCAAGCTCCTTGGCCCGCTCATTCATTTTCTCAGAAAAACCGCTCCAGCTACCGCTGATATGCTCTGCCACAGCATAGGACACTTCATTGGCGGAACGGATTAGGATAGCCTGCAGGCAGGTTTCCATCGGAAGGGTATCTCCCACATCCATGGCCACATGGTTGCTTCCGGCAGGGATGCCGAATACTGCATCATGGGAGAAGGATACGGTTTCATCTAAGCTACATTCCTCTGCAGCAATCAGGGAAGTTAATATTTTGGTGGTGCTGGCAGGGTATTGTCTGGAATGAATATTTTTCTCATAAAGGATAACGCCGGTGTCCAATTCCATGAGGATGGCTGACTCTGCGCTTACAATGGGCCCGGCAGGCCAGTTGGCAATCTGGTTGGATTGTACGGGAAGAGCGCGATTGGCGGCAAGCTGGGCTTCCTTGGCTGCTGTGGCGGATACATTCAGGGGAATGGAGCCTAGGCACAGACAAACCGTCAGGGCAGATGCCACACATCGGATAAATTGTCTGAATATATATTTTTTATCCATAAAAACCTTTCTATATGGTATAATATTTGGTATTAGTATGCTCGTTTTTATCATACAACATAAGTTGTTGATTGACAAGTTTCGTCAGATAAAGTAAGCTTAAAATAGAACTGTTTTGGAGGCATTGAGAATGAGATTGCGTAATATCAGCGGCTCCAGGGAAGTGATTGCAGAGAGTCCCTTTGTGGTACCCGAGGCAGAGCTTTTTGACTGTCCCGGAAAATGGAGTGATATTTTTGGAAATAATCAGCCTATCCGTATCGAAATCGGTATGGGAAAGGGCAAATTTATACATACTATGGCCAAGGAGCATCCTGAGATTAACTATATCGGAATTGAGAAGTATTCCAGTGTGCTTTTGCGTGCCATCCAGAAAATGGAGACAGAGGAGCTGCCCAATCTGAAATTTATCCGCATGGACGCGGAGGATATTGCCAAGGTGTTTGGTGCCGGTGAGGTGGATCGGATATATTTGAATTTCTCAGATCCCTGGCCCAAGGACAGACATGCCAAGAGAAGACTTCCCTCTAAGGAGTTTCTGGCCCGTTATGATGTGATTCTCAAAAAGGACGGCATATTAGAGTTTAAGACAGATAACCGTGACCTTTTTGATTTCGCGGTGGAGGAGCTGGAGCCGGCAGGGTGGAAAGCACAGGTTATAACCTATGACCTGCACAGCGACGAAGGGCTGATGGAAGGCAATGTAATGACCGAATATGAGGAGAAATTTTCATCCATGGGCAATCCTATCTGTAAATATATTATTTCCAGATAATGACGTTGACATCGATTGTTAAAAAGTGATATTTTGAGGAGGAGACTATGGAATATCAATTTACTGTTGCAAATTTTGAAGAGGAAGTTTTGAAGTCTGAGCTTCCTGTATTGGTAGATTTCTATGCAGATTGGTGTAATCCCTGCAAAATGATGGCGCCCATCGTAGAAAAATTGGCAGAGGAGTACGAAGGCAAGTATAAAATCGGCAAGTGCAACATCGATGCCAATATGCCGCTTGCCCAGAAGTACCGTGTGGCAAGTATTCCCACGTTTATGATTTTTAAGGGCGGAGAGGTGGTTGACACCTTTGGCGGTTCTATGCCGGCTGACGATTTGCGTGACAAGCTTGATGAAAATATGTAAGTATGCATATGTTATAATATACTAAACAGAGAGCAGGAATCGATATGGTTGAAGAAACAAAGAACGTAGTAGAAGAGGCGGTACAGGAGCCTGAGATTGTATGGACTGAGGAAAGTGCCCGTAAGGCGCTTGAGGAGGCAAGAGAGGCCGAGAGCAGAGCATATAAGGGCATGAACCGCGGCGGAATGACCAGCCGTCAGAAGGGTATTTTGGAGCTGGCTAAGCTGGAGGAAGAGGAGAATCCGTCCAGAGAGATTCTGGATAAGAAGTGTTCCCTGATTTTGGAGAGCTATTATCTGCCCCGCGCACTGAAGGATGGACAGTCCTACAAGTTGAATAAGACATTTACACGCCACGAGGATGAACCGGATAAGGATTATATCGAGGCTTCTTTTACTTTGCCTAATGGCAAGAACAGAACGGTAGGTTACAACTATAAGGTGGATGAGGATGGCAAGAGTCTGATTCTGTTCGAGAAGACCTTTGAGACTATTGTTTTGAAGCCCGGCGAGCCTGAGAAGTATGTGCTCTATGATACAGACGGCGAGACAGAGCTGATGGCTTACAGTACTGAAGAACTGGAGAAAAAGATTTACAGAGGTGAAATCGTAAAGGTAGAGGATGATTACTACCGCAAGGCCACTAATGCTGACGGAGAGGTGCGCAAGGGCGACACTACCATGATTGTTGAGGATGAGGGCAAGAGCAATGTGAAGATCATCATGGGCAACAATGAGCAGGAGAAATACTCCATCAGCAAGACCGGTCAGCTTGTGAGAGCTACCACCAATGATGTAACGACAGTGACCATTGAGACCCGTAAGATTGCGGGTCCCGGTCCTATTTTCAATACCATTGATGATGCAAGAAGTGCCGCTGCACGAGAGATGCAGAATGGAGAGACTAATTTGAAGGTAGATGTTGCAATGGAGGGCACTACCGTTGCAGAGTTTGATTTCCTTCCCGTGTATACCACCAGCATCGAGCTTACCGGACTTTCCAAGAAGATTGGTAAGGGTGTGGAGGATTACGATCCTGAGGTAAGCGATGAGGAGAATCTGAGAAAGCAGCTTGCAAAGCCCATCAATCAGTATTTGGATGAGAAGGGCTATCATGTATTGGATATCACCTGTGAGAATATTACCGCGGACGTCAAGGAAAATGTAGGTTGGATTAACACCATGAAGACATACCTGATGACGGGTGGTGTTGTCACTGTTACCTATATGAAGAGACATTCTGCTGTTGTTTCCTTGAAGCAGGGATTTTTGGGCAGAGGTCAGGGTAACGATGAAAAGGCTATTCTGGCACAGCTTCCTGCAGGAAGTGAGCTTTTGAATCCTCAGGATATTGACTGGAAGAATTCCAAACCTACCGTGACCTATGTCACCAGAAGCCATGCTACCGGAATTGGTTCTGCAAAGTCTGTAAATGAGGCAGACGAGGCAGCAGCTCAGAATGCGATTCACGAGGGTCAGAAGCTTGCAGTCAAGGGACTTAACGGCGGTATTGCATCCGGTATCAGAGAGGCAATTGCAGCGCAGGGGGCGGTTTCTACCGTTGCCAATGTGCGCGTGAGAATGGATACTGCGGTGGTAAGCAAGATGGATATGGAGCTTACCCGTAGAGAGCCCAAGTATGCATACACTGCAACCTGTGACAAGATGGTTTCTAATGTGGAGAATAAACTGGTGTCTGTTACCAGCTGGAATTGCAAGAAGCTGGTTTATGTGGCAGCTACCGACCCTGTTCTTGACAAGGGTATTCCTACAGATGAGAACTACAACAAATACATAAATGAAGGTGATGACATTGGTATTCTGATTTTTGAGAAATCAGACCGTAACCTGAGAAGATACATCAACGAAGTTCATGATGCACAGGTTCAGGCAGGCCGTAGTATTGCACTCTTCGAAAAGTGCCGCATCCGCTTGAAAGAGGCTCAGGAAATTTTCGACAGAGTCTACGATGAGCAGACACGCAAGGAGAAGGAAGCTGCTCAGAAGGCAGAAGAGGTCATCGAGGAAGTAGTTGCGGAAGAAGCAGCGGCTGAGGTTGTTGCTTCTGATGGTGTGTCGGATGCGGTTGTGGAAGAAGCACCTGCAGTAGAGGAACCGGTGTATGAGGCTCCTGTGGAAGAAACACCCGCATATAAGGCACCTGTATACGAGGCGCCCATATATGATATATATGGGGTACCGGCATACGAGGAACCTGTTGCAGAAGAGGCACCTGAGGCTCCTGTTCTTGAGGAGACCATCCAAGAGGTACCTGTATATGAGGCACCTGCTCCTGCATATGAGGAGCCTGTATATGAGGCACCTGCCCCTGCAGTATCTGCAATGAGTGCACAGGAAGCATTGCTTGAGATTTTCGGTGAAAGTGCAGCGACTGAAACTCCTGTGGAAGAGGCACCTGCCCCTACAGTATCTGCAATGAGTGCACAGGAAGCATTGCTTGAGATTTTTGGTGAAAGTGCAGTAACTGAGGCACCCGTAGAGGCGGCACCTATGCTTGAGGCACCCGTGGAAGTAGCAGAAACGGTGGAGGACGCAGTTGTAGAGCCTGCGATGGAGGCTGTAGAAGAGGTTGTCAGTGAAGTCGCTGAAAAGAGCCAGGAAGAAGTAGATGATGCATTTGCGAAGTTGCTGGCAGGCATGGATTTATAGTAATAAGTGAATTGAAGGGCTGTTGTACCGGGAAAAAGGGCGCAGCCCTTTTGTGCATTAGCAGTAAGAATGTGTAGAATGGCGTAAAGTCCCCTCTTTTAGCCAGGATTGTAAAATAGGAGGGGTCTGAAGCACAGCGTGACGAGAGGAAAATCCCCTCTTTTAGTCGAGATTGTAAAATAAGAGGGGTCTGAAGCACAGCGTGACGAGAGGAAAATCCCCTCTTTTAGCCAGAATTGTAAAATAGGAGGGGTCTGAAGCACAGCGTGGCGAGAGGAAAATCCCCTCTTTTAGCCGAGATTGTAAAATAAGAGGGGTTTAGAAGCGCAGCGTGACGAGTTGAATGTCCGCTCTTTTTAGGCAACTGCACTAAAAAGAGGGGAAAGGGTGGTGTTCGGTGAAAGAATTCTATAAAAAGCTTAGGTTAGATTCATATAATTTGGAGATTCCACTCCTACAATCAAAAAGAAATATACAGGATCTGTTGCAGAAGCATGGAATCCAGATGGAAATACCTATGGACGACCTGATTATTATCAAATCTAGAATATTGTCTCTTGATATGAATTTTTATATATCATTTCGGTTTAAACATGAGAGCTTGATAGCTGTATCCATGAGTCCGGAAGGATATTTGGAGGGACGGCGTCTGCATGACCGGTACAGAAAGATACAAAAGGTGCTGAAGGATGTGTTGGGACGGCCCGGAAATATTGTACAGATGCTGTATAATTATTTGAATCCGGATGGAAGTTCTTTTTATTGGGTTGATGACGGGGTTCGGATTACGCATGTACTGCAAGAACGCTTTGGCATGGAAGAAAAAATTACTATAGATTTTTCAAAATGTAAGCTGGTTGAACTAATTCGAATCGCTAATGAAATTCTTGCCTGTATTTACCAGGAAGAAATTAATATTGCAGCCGGACAGCAATCCGGTTGGATGATGACGCAATTGCGGGAAGTTGTTTATCCTGAGGTGGTCGAATTGCTAGACCATGCGTTGAATGGGGAGGTGTTTTTCCGTTATGGGAAAAAACAAAGATTGTTGCGTTCAACTTATTTACTAACGGACACACTGGAACCGATAGATAGAACTGTATTAGGGCAAAAGATTTCAGTGCTACAGAGAATCATAAATTCTATGTAGCAAAGGAGGCAGATTGTGGAAATTGTACCTCAGATAAAGGTTTTATTCGTATTGACGAAAAAGGACAGCAATGCTTTTGCTTGGGATGTGGTAAGTAAAAGGCTTGGATTGACGCCTACAATGGCAGAAGGTCCGCGGTTGAGTAAAGGCAAAATGAGTAATCTGTCAACAGAGGACTTAAAGGGGATTACAGTCCTTGCTGCACCAGAGCCGCCATATTCATTTGTGATACATGCAACTTGGAGCTTTGAATTGCCGAAAGTAAATAGTTGGGATGTGGCGGAAGCAATACAGAAAATGGAGCATGTTTTGGCAGGAAAGGAACAGGAAGTACAAAGCATTTGCAAGGAGTTTGATTTAGTTGGGGAATTGATTGTGCGTGTGTATGCGGAATCGGGTAATACGCCGGTATGTACATTAAGTGCTGAAAGTATTTCTTTCTGGAATAAAATCGGAGCAGCCGTAACCTTTGATTTTTGTTTGTAAATCAGGGGAAACTCACGTAAAATAAAAATTCGGGTCGCACCACGTTTCGCGGGGCGGCCCGTTCTTGGTTTAACTATGATACAACTTCTGTGTCTGGTACTCCGGTTCGCAGGTCAGGTTTACGCCCAGCTTTCTAAATACGTTCTTGTCTACCTGGGATAGGATAACGCTGGAGTGGACCTCGGAGCCCTGAAGCTTCTTGAGCTGTTCCATGGCGCGCTTAGCACGCTCGTCTGTTGCTGCACAGATGGAAAGTGCAATCAGTACCTCGTCTGTGTGCAGACGGGGATTTTTGTTGTGAAGGTGAGTGACCTTCAGGTTCTGGATGGGTTCGATGATGGTGGGCGAAATCAGTTGCGCCTCGTCATCGATGCCTGCCAGAGTCTTGAGTGCATTCAAAAGCATAGCGGAAGATGCACCTAAAAGAGCGCTGGTCTTACCGGTAATGATGCGTCCGTCGGGCAGTTCGATGGCTGCGGCGGGCTCGCCGGTTGCAGCGGCTCTCACCTTGGCAGCACTGATAACAGGTCTGTCGTCGGTGGTGATTTCGGCCTGCTTCATGAGCAATTCAATCTTCATCAACTGCTCATCATCTGCATTGCCCTGACGTTTCTGGCAAAGTGCATTATAGTATCTGCGCACGATTTCCTGCTTGGCAGCAGCTTGTACCACTTCGTCGTCTTCAATGGCATTACCGGCCATGTTAACACCCATATCTGTGGGGGACTTGTAAGGGCATTCGCCCATGATCTTCTCAAACATGGCGCGAAGTACAGGGAAAACCTCCACATCGCGGTTGTAGTTGATGGTGGTTTCGTTGTAAGCCTCCAGATGGAAAGGGTCAATCATATTTACATCATTTAAGTCCGCTGTGGCTGCCTCGTAGGCCAGGTTCACAGGGTGCTTAAGAGGAATGTTCCAAATAGGGAAGGTCTCGTATTTGGCGTAACCTGCGCGGATGCCCCGTTTATGGTCATGGTAAAGCTGGGAGAGGCAGGTTGCCATCTTGCCGCTGCCGGGTCCGGGTGCAGTAATAACCACCAAGGAGCGGCTGGTCTCAATGTAATCGTTTTGGCCAAAGCCGTCGTCACTCACAATAAAAGGAATGTTGTAAGGATAGCCTTCGATGTTGTAGTGACGATACACTCTCATTCCTAAGGATTCCAGCTTTTTCTGGTAAGCTACCACGCTGGGCTGGCCTTCAAACTGGGTCAGTACAACACTGCCCACATATAAACCATATCCGCGGAAAGCGTCGATTAGGCGAAGTACATCCAAGTCATAGGTGATACCCAGATCGGAACGTACTTTATTTTTCACAATGTCTGAAGAATTGATTACAATTACAATCTCTGCCTGGTCCTTTAACTGAACCAGCATGTTAATCTTACTGTCAGGTTTGAATCCCGGCAGTACTCTGGAAGCATGGTAATCGTCAAAAAGCTTGCCGCCGAACTCCAGATAGAGCTTACCGCCGAAGGCAGATATTCTTTCTTTGATTTTCTCGGATTGCATTCGGAGATATTTGTCGTTATCAAATCCTGTTTTGCCCATGTATTTCCTCCAATTATGGTGCGCATACTGCGCATGAACATCTTGTTTCATAATACAAAATATTTTCTTCAAAATCAATGGGGAAATACGTAATATTTAATATTTCTTTTATTGATTTATGCACAAACTGTCTTTATAATGAATCATATCGGTTTTTAATTTGGAAATGGAGTAAATATGGATAATAGGCAGAATAATCAAAACAATCAAAATAATCAAAACAATAACGGGGGCGGACAGCCGCCCAAGAGACCGGGGCTTGGTTTTCTGATTACAAGCTTGCTTGGTTCCTTGATGCTGGTACTGTTTCTCTCCGCTATTTTTTCGGGTTCCGGCAAGCAGAAAGAGGTGGAATACAGCCAGTTTTTGCAGGATTTAAAAAATGATAAAGTCGATTCTGTAATGGTCAATTATGAGCAGTCTTTGGTGGAGGTTACACTGAAGTATGACGAGAATGACCAAAAGCAGACTACCAATCCATTTCAGCAGGCACTTTTGGCTGCCTATGGCGATGAGGTTGAGCTGAAGGGTAAGAGCTATGTTACCCGTATGATGGAGGATTTGACAGTCCTGACTGCCCGTTTGGAGGAGAAAAATATCACTGCCCAGCGTGTGGTGTCTGACTCTAAGTTGCTGGATATCTTCCTAACCATTATTCTACCTGTGATTCTGGTATGGATTCTCATGAGCTTTATGTTCCGCAAAATAGGCGGAGCAGGCGGCCCTATGGGTGTGGGCAAGTCTACAGCGAAGGTATATGTGCAGCAGGAGACAGGTGTTACATTTAAGGATGTGGCAGGACAGGATGAGGCCAAGGAATCCTTGGTGGAAGTGGTTGATTTCCTCCATGATCCGGGCAAGTATACTAAAATCGGTGCCAAGCTTCCCAAGGGTGCACTTTTGGTGGGCCCTCCCGGAACAGGTAAAACCTTGCTTGCCAAGGCAGTGGCAGGTGAGGCGAAGGTGCCTTTCTTCTCCTTGACCGGTTCTGATTTTATTGAGATGTATGTAGGTGTAGGTGCCAGCCGTGTGCGTGATTTGTTTAAAGAGGCTACCAAGAATGCACCTTGTATTATTTTTATTGATGAGATTGATGCCATCGGTCGTAGCCGTGATTCCAAGTATGGCGGCGGCAACGAGGAGCGCGAGCAGACTCTGAATCAGCTTTTGTCTGAGATGGATGGTTTTGACAGCTCTAAGGGTATTCTGATTTTGGGTGCTACCAACAGACCTGAGATCCTGGACAAGGCACTTCTGCGTCCCGGTCGTTTTGACAGACGTATTATTGTAGATAAGCCGGATTTGAAGGGCCGTGTGGATATTCTGAAGGTGCACGCTAAGGGCGTTAAGATGGATGAAACCGTGGATCTGGATGCCATTGCACTTGCTACCAGTGGTGCGGTGGGTTCTGACCTGGCCAACATGATTAATGAGGCGGCTATCAATGCCGTAAAGGATAAGCGTGAATTTGTAAATCAGCAGGATCTGTTTAATGCAGTGGAAGTGGTTCTGGTGGGTAAGGAGAAAAAGGACCGCATCATGAGTGAGAAGGAGCGCAAGATTGTCTCCTATCATGAGGTGGGCCATGCCCTGATCAGTGCTTTGCAGAAGAATTCCGAGCCCGTGCAGAAGATCACCATCGTGCCTCGTACCATGGGCGCATTGGGTTATGTTATGCATGTTCCCGAGGAGGAAAAGTATTTAAATACTGAGGCAGAGCTTCGCGACCTCTTAGTAAGTCTGGTGGGTGGCCGTGCGGCAGAGGAGGTTGTGTTCGACACAGTGACCACCGGTGCCGCCAATGATATTGAGAGAGCTACGTCCATTGCTAGAAATATGGTTATCCGTTACGGTATGAGCAAGAAGTTTGGTCTGGTAAGTCTGGCTACTGTGGAGAGCCAGTATTTGGAGGGACGCATGTCCTTAAACTGCAGCGATGAAACAGCTGCCCAGATTGATGCCGAGGTAGTGGAGATTATCAAGGAAAGCTACGAGAAGGCATTGGAGATGCTTCGCGAGAACCGTGATGTGATGGATCAGCTGGCTGCTTTCCTGATTGAGAAAGAGACCATTACCGGCAAAGAGTTTATGAAGATTTTCCGTGAGGCGAAGGGACTTCCTGAGCCCGAGGAAAAAGAGGACGAGAAAAAGGAAGCTGAGAACGAAACCGAGGCAGAAGTTAAGGAAGAACCTCAGGCGGAGGACGAGCAGGACGCTGCAGTTGAGGACGCATCTGCGGAGAAAACGGGCGAGGAGAAGGCCACAGAGGTATCGGAGGAGCCGGAGGAAGGCTATAAATTCTCTTGGGAAGAGTCTGCCATCTCCCCTGAGGAACCGGACGAGGAAAGAGGTCTTTTTTCCAACGGCAGAATTGATTAATCGTCTATGAGTTAAGGGGATTGAACATGACGTTCAATGTGGAAGAAGAATTAAAAAAGCTCCCCAACAAGCCGGGAGTTTATATCATGAGAGATCAGAGGGATACCATCCTGTATGTGGGCAAGGCAATCAACCTGCACAATCGTGTCCGTTCCTATTTTCGGGAGAACATTGGCAGAGGGCCGGCTATCGACAAGATGGTCTCCCTCATTGCGCGTTTTGAATATATCGTTACGGATTCGGAGCTGGAGGCACTGGTGCTGGAGAATAACCTGATTAAGGAGCATTCTCCCAAGTACAACACCCTTCTTAAGGATGACAAGACCTATCCCTACATCAAGGTAACTGTAGGGGAGGACTACCCCAGGATTTTATTTTCCCGAACCATGAAAAAGGACAAGTCCAAATATTTTGGACCTTATACCAGTGCGGCTGCCGTAAAGGACACCATCGACCTTTTGAATAAGTTGTACAGTCTGCGGACCTGTAACCGCAATCTGCCCAGAGATGTGGGACTGGACAGACCTTGTCTGAATTATCATATCAAGCAGTGTCTGGCACCCTGCCAGGGGTATGTGAGTAAAGACCAGTACAGAGAGCAGGTGGAGGGGGCTTTGTCTTTCCTAAACGGCAACTATAGCCCGATTCTTAAGGATTTGGAGGCCAAGATGCAGGATGCGGCCCAGAATCTGGAGTTCGAGGATGCGGCCCGATATCGTGATTTGTATAACAGCGTCAAATCTGTTTCCCAGAAACAGAAGATTACGGACAGTGACGGTGAAGACAAGGATATCATTGCATTGTATCAGGATGAGCGAGAGGCTGTAGTACAGGTATTCTTTGTCCGGGACGGTAAGCTGATTGGCCGGGAACATTATTATATGACAAATGTGTCATTAAATGACAAGCCCGGTATTTTGCAGGAGTTCATTAAACAGTTTTATGCCGGAACGCCTTTTTTGCCCAAGGAGCTGATGATTCAGTACGAGGTTGAGGATGCTGAATTAATCGAGAAGTGGCTTTCCGAGAGACGTGGCAGTCGTGTGTATCTGCGCGTGCCTAAAATTGGTCACAAGGAAAAGCTTGTGGAGCTGGCGGCACAGAATGCAAAATTGATTTTGAATCAAGACAGAGAGAAGCTAAAGCGTGAGGAAGGCCGGACCATCGGTGCGGTAAAAGAGATTGCCAATCTGCTGGGACTGCCGTTTATCGAGCGTATGGAGGCTTTTGATATTTCCAATACCAACGGTTTTGAAAATGTGGGCTCTATGGTGGTGTATGAAAAGGGTAAGCCCAAGCGTAGCGATTACCGGAAGTTCCGTATCAAGAGTGTCACCGGACCGGATGACTATGCCTGCATGAAGGAAGTGTTGACCAGGCGTTTTGTTCATGGTATGGAAGAGGCCGGTAAGCTCAAGGAAAAGGATTTGGACAAGGAGTTTGGAAGCTTTACTAAATTTCCGGATTTACTTTTGATGGACGGTGGCCGGGGTCAGGTCAACATCGCCTTGGAGGTTTTGAACGAGCTGCATATTGATATTCCTGTGTGCGGTATGGTAAAGGATGACAATCACCGGACCAGAGGCTTGTATTTTAACAATGTGGAGCTGCCCATTGATACCCATTCGGAGGGTTTTAAGCTGATTACCCGTATTCAGGATGAGGCTCATAGATTTGCCATTGAATACCATCGTTCCCTGCGCAGCAAGGCTCAGGTCAAGTCTGTGCTGGACGATATTCCGGGAGTGGGTCCTGTGCGCAGAAAGGCACTTATGAGGCATTTTAAGTCTCTGGAGGAGATTCGCAAGGCTACCGTGGAGGAGCTTAAAGAACTGCCGGAGATGAATGTTGCAAGTGCAGAGGCAATCGTGGCATTTTTTCAGGCGCAACAGAAGAGAGAATCTTAATATTGACAAATTCTTTGACATTATCCGGTAAGGGATGTATAATGTGAATATCTTTTTATAAGGAGGGTAATACATATGGATTCCAATAATTTTAACAATTCTAACAGTGGTGTATATGAGACCGGTACCAATACAGATACCTATACTTATGCGGCACCTGAAATGGGTACTCCCGTAGTAGAGGCAGCTCCTGTTGCAAATCCTAACAACGGTATGGCAATCGGTTCCCTGGTTTGCGGTATTGTAGGCCTTGTATCTTGTTGTTGTTGTGGTCTGGGCGCTATTGTTGGTATCGTTGGTGTTGTTCTGGCTATTCTGTCTAAGAAGAAAAATGACGGTAAGTTTTCCGGTCTTGCTGTTGCAGGTTTGGTATGCAGTATTCTGGCTATTCTGTCCGGTGTTGGCTATCTGATTTATGCGATTGCATCCGGTGTTATGGCACCTGCAATGCTTGAGGGCTATAATAATGCTTACGACAGCACCTATTACAACTACTAATCGATTTTGGCTATTCAAGAACAATGTCGAAAGGGCGGAAAGATTTTTCCGCTCTTTTTGTTTGCATAAATTGTGTATTGTGTTAAAATGTAAGATGGAGTAAAAGCCGCATGACCTGCGGAGAAAGAGGGAAGTATGGCAAGTGTAAGTTTGACTCGTGCAATCGACAAAATGAAACTGGAAAATCTTACCCCGGATATTGATGTGAGTAGCAAGCGCATTGTGCTGGCAGAGGTGAACCGTCCGGCGTTACAGCTGGCAGGCTATTTTGAGCATTTCGATGCCACCAGATTACAGATTATCGGCTACGTGGAGTACACCTACATGGAGAATATGTCCGATGACGAGAAGCGGGACATTTATGACAAACTGCTTGGACATGAGGGGATTCCTTGTATCGTGTTCAGCAGAGAGCTTCAGCCGGATGAAATATTCCTGGAGGTTGCCAGACGTTATCAGGTGCCGGTGCTTTCTACGAATAAATCAACCTCTTCCTTTATGGCAGAGATTATCCGCTGGCTTAGTGTGAAATTGGCGCCTTGTATTTCCGTACATGGCGTTTTGATGGATATATACGGTATCGGTGTACTGATCACCGGAGAGAGCGGTATCGGTAAGTCTGAGGCGGCGCTTGAGTTGATTAAGAGAGGACATCGTTTGGTAACAGATGATGTGGTAGAGCTTCGCAAGGTCAGTGATGATACACTGGTGGGTTCTGCTCCCGATATTACCAAGCACTTTATTGAGCTGCGCGGTATCGGTATTGTGGATGTAAAGGCACTTTTCGGTGCGGTTGCGGTTATGGATACCCAGCAGGTAAACATGGTAATCCGTTTAGAAGAGTGGGACAAGGATAGAGAGTACGACAGACTGGGTCTGGAGGAAAGTTATACAGAGTATTTGGGTAACAAGGTGGTATGTTATACCCTGCCTATCCGTCCCGGACGTAATCTGGCAATTATCTGTGAGTCTGCAGCAGCCAACCACCGTCAGAAGGAGATGGGCTACAATGCGGCTCAGGAGCTTTACAAGCGTGTGCAGAATTCTTTAGCGAAGAGGAGAGAGGAAGATGAGTAAATACGCATTTGGTGTGGATATCGGTGGTACTACGGTTAAGCTTGGTCTTTTTGACAAGGATGGCTGTGTGCTGGACAAGTGGGAGATTCCCACAGTAAAGGATAACGATGGTGCATCTATTCTTCCCGATGTGGCTGAGAGTATTCTGGCCAAGATGAAGGAGAAAAATGTTTCCAAAGAAGATATTGCCGGAATCGGCGTAGGCGTACCCGGTGCCGTGGATGATGAGGGTACGGCGGTCAACGGCGCAGTAAATCTGGGCTGGGGCGTATTCAATATTCCTAAGGTTTTGAATGGTTATCTGGATGTGCCTGTAAAGGCTGCCAACGATGCCAATGTTGCCGCGTTTGGCGAAATGTGGCAGGGCGGTGGCAAGGGCTATAACAATATGGTGGCTGTCACACTGGGAACCGGTGTGGGCGGCGGCATCATTGTGGACGGCAAAATCCTTACCGGAGCTACCGGCGCAGGCGGTGAAATCGGTCATATGCATGTGGAGGATCATGAGGAGGAGCTTTGCGGCTGTAAAAATAAGGGTTGCCTGGAGCAGTACGCTTCTGCAACCGGTATTGCCAGATTGGCAAGAAGACGTCTTGCAAAGGATGACAAGGACAGTGTGCTTCGTCAGGGCAATATCAGCGCCAAGACCGTATTTGACGCAGTGAAAGCCGGAGATGAGGTTGCCGTTGAGATTGCGACACAGTTTGGTGAGTACTTGGGCAAGGGTTTGGCCAATGTGGCAGCAGTGGTGAATCCGGAGGTGTTTGTAATCGGCGGTGGTGTGTCCAAGGCCGGCGATATTTTGCTATCCTATGTGGAGCCTGTATTCCAAAAATACGCCTTTGTTGCCTGCAAAAAAGCTAAGTTTGCCCTGGCTACCCTGGGCAATGATGCAGGAATTTATGGCGCTGCAGGGTTAATTCTTAGAGAAGATGTATAAGATATAGAGAGATTTTGAAAAGAGGCTCATTTTATGATTAGCGAAGCAATGTTGGAGACATTACAGAGTCTGGTACCGGGGGAGAATATTCATTTGCAGGAGCCCATGGCTTCTCATACCACCTTCCGGGTAGGCGGACCTGCAGATTGTCTGATTGAGATTGAAAATCCCCAGCAGCTGGAAAAGGTGCAGAAATACCTGGGGTTGGTGGAGTGTCCTTTTGTGGTGATTGGTAACGGAAGTAATTTGCTTGTCAGCGACAAGGGATACAAAGGAGTTATTTTACAGATTAGCAAGAAGATGAATCAGATTACCGTAGCAGGTAATATTGTGAAAGCTCAGGCAGGTGCACTGATGTCCCAGGTGGCAACAGCGGCACTTAAAGCCGGTCTGACCGGACTGGAGTTTGCCTCCGGTATTCCCGGCACGGTAGGCGGCGGTGTGGTAATGAACGCCGGAGCTTACGGCGGAGAGCTGGCGCAGGTGGTTGTGGAGGTCAGTGTGATGGACCGAAACGGCGAAATCCTGGTTTTGGATAATGACACCATGGAGTTTGGATACCGGAAAAGTACCATCCGCCGGAAACCCTTTGTGGTGACGGAGGTTACGTTTAAGCTTAAGCCCGGTGATCCGGAGGCAATCAAGGCCAAAATGGATGAGCTGGCGGCGGCCAGAAGGGATAAGCAGCCCTTGGAGTATCCCAGCGCAGGCAGTACTTTTAAGCGTCCCGAGGGACACTTTGCAGGAGCGCTGATTATGGATGCTGGACTGCGAGGTTTCCGCATCGGTGGTGCACAGGTGTCAGAGAAGCATTGCGGCTTTGTCATCAATGCAAACGATGCCACGGCGGCAGATGTTATGGCGGTAATTACCGAGGTAAAGCGCCAGGTGAAGGAACAGTTCAATGTGGAACTGGAGCCGGAAGTTGTATTTTTGGGAGAGTTTTAAGCTGAGTTATTGTACGGGTTACAATGTGGACTCACAAGATAAAGAAATGAGGCGCATATGAGATTTGTTGTTGTAACAGGTATGAGTGGCGGCGGTAAGAGTACTGCCCTTAAGATGCTGGAGGATGTGGGCTTTTATTGTGTAGATAATCTGCCCTCCTCTCTGATCGAGAAGTTTGTTGAGCTGATTACCATGCCCAACGGGGAGATTACCAAGGTGGCACTGGGGCTGGATGTGCGTGCAGACCAGTCCTTTCAGGAGACTACCCGGGTGTTGAAGAGCCTGAAGGAGAAGGGCTATCAGTTTGAGATTCTCTTTATGGAAGCTTCCGAGCAGACGCTGATTAAGCGTTACAAGGAGACCAGACGAGTACATCCTCTGGCGGTGGACGGCCGTGTGGAAGAGGGTGTACAGAAGGAGCAGAATGTACTGAAAAACATCCGTAAAATGGCGGATTATGTCATTGATACCAGCACACTTCTTACCAGAGAACTGAAGGCAGAGCTTGACAGAATATTCGTGCGCAATGAAGAATACAATAGTCTCATGATCACGGTAATGTCCTTCGGTTTCAAGCACGGTATTCCGGCAGATGCGGATTTGGTATTTGATGTGCGTTTCCTGCCTAATCCTTTTTATATCGATGAATTAAAGCACAAAACCGGTAATGACCGTGAAGTGCAGGATTTTGTCATGGGCTTTAGCGATGCGGAGGTCTTTTTGGAGAAGCTGACGGATATGATTCATTTCCTGGTGCCCAATTATGTTAAGGAGGGCAAATACCGTCTGGTGATAGCCATCGGATGCACAGGCGGTAAGCATAGAAGTGTTACTCTGGCCAATGAGCTCTACAAGCGCATGAAGGATCAGGGTGACTACGGAATGAAATTGTATCACAGAGATATGGCTCACTCGAGCTTGCAGGATTTACAGAGGTAAAAAATGTCTTTTTCACAGAATGTCAAAGAAGAGATGGCCAGACACTTAAGTCCCGCCAGACATTGTCAGCTGGCTGAATTGGCGGCAATGATGCACTTTTGCGGACAGTACGGAAGGGATAAAAGCGGCCTATATACCATTGGATTTCAGACAGAAAATGAAGCCGTTTCGAGAAAAGGCTTTACATTATTGAAAAAAACGTATAATATAAATACTGATGCGGAAATCGGCGAAGAGCAGATGGGTGATATTCTCTCCGGTGTGGGAGATATAGAGGAACCTGTCAGTCCGATTCTGTTGAAGAATGCCTGCTGTCAAAGGGCATTTCTTCGGGGGGCTTTCCTGAGTGTCGGGTCGATCAGTGATCCGGCAGGAGGATATCACTTAGAATTTGTTTGCGCTACCGCCGAGAAGGCAGCACAGTTACAGCAGGTGCTGCAAGCCTTTGATATCGAAGGTAAGCTTGTGCTTCGGAAAAAGTATTTTGTGGTGTATCTGAAGGAAGGCGAAAGTATTGTAGATTTGCTTAATATCTGCGAGGCTCATGTGGCCCTGATGGAGTTTGAGAATCTGCGGATTCTGAAGGATGTGCGAAATAACATCAACCGTCAGGTAAATTGTGAGACTGCCAATATTAACAAGACTGTCAATGCCTCATCCAGACAGATACAGGACATTTTATATATCCGGGATCACGGCGGTTTGGGGCAATTGTCGGATAATCTGCGGGAAATGGCGCAGGTAAGGTTGGAAAATCCTGATGTACCATTGAAGGAGCTGGGGGAGTACTTGGATCCGCCGGTGGGCAAGTCGGGTGTCAATCATAGATTGAGGAAACTGAGTGAGTTTGCTGAAAAGCTAAGGACCTAGAACGGGAGGAAAGAAATGAGAACGAAAGCAATCCGGATTAATCTGGAGAACGGTCTTGATGCAAGACCTGTGGCACATCTGGTACAGGAAGCCAGTAAGTATGAGAGCAGCATTTATGTAGGCTCTGAAGACAAGAAATTTAATGCGAAAAGCATTATGGGTATGATGACCTTGGGGCTTATCAATGGTGAAGAGCTCATTGTTACTGCAGATGGTGCGGATGAGGAAGAAGCTGTGGATAGCATTGAGAAATTTTTAACAGGCAACTAATATCAACAAGAATAAAAAAGCGGGCTTTGTTTAGGACTCGCTTTTTTTGTACAATAATGGGGGAAACGATATGGGATTTCCGTTTGAAAAAAAGATTCTTTTTGTATATAATCCCAAAGCCGGAAAGGCTAAGATAAAGAATAAGCTTGCGGATATTATGGATGTTTTTGCAGCATCCGGTTTTGAGGTTACGGTGTATCCTACTCGTAAAAAAGGAGACGCAGTAGAAATTGTGGCTCACCGTAAGCCCATCTATGATCTGGTGGTATGCAGTGGTGGTGACGGTACACTGGACGAAGTGGTGACCGGTATGACACAGAGTAGCTTCCGCACGCCCATCGGCTATATTCCTGCAGGAAGTACCAATGACTTTGGAGGCAGCCTGCACTTGCCCAAGAACATGATAGAGGCGGCAGAATGTGTGGTAAGAGGCAGGAATTTCCCCTGCGATGTAGGTGCCTTCAACAACGACATATTCGTGTACATTGCGGCCTTTGGTATCTTCACGGAGGTTTCCTACGAGACGGATCAGGAGATTAAGAATACTCTGGGGCACATGGCTTATGTGCTGGAGGGCATGAAGCGTCTTCCCTCTGTGAAGCCTCAGCATCTGAAGATTACTTATGAGGACAAAGTGATTGAGGATGATTTTATTTTCGGTATGATTACCAACTCCACTTCTGTAGGTGGTTTTAAAAATATTACCGGCAAGAATGTGCATTTGGACGATGGTGTATTTGAGGTGACGCTGATTAAATATCCCAAGAATCCGGTGGAGCTGACACAGATTATGAACTCCCTTATGAACCGGGATATTGACAGCAGTACCACATACTGTTTCAGAACCTCATCCATCCGTTTTGAGTCCAAGGAAGAGGTGTCCTGGACTTTGGACGGTGAAAATGGCGGCAGCCACAAGGATGTTTATATTGAAAACCGTCATCATGCGGTGGAGATTCGTGTGGCAAAGTAAAAAATGTATATTTTTAAAATTCCGACAAAAATTTAACAATATCTATTTTCATTTTGAATAATTTGTGCTATACTATGAGAAGTGATTTAGTTATTGATCGTGTAGTAAATGATTATAAGAAAACGGAGGTAGTAGAAATGTTAGTATCTGCAACAGAAATGCTTCAAAAGGCAAAGGCCGGCCATTATGCAGTAGGCCAGTTTAATATCAATAATCTGGAGTGGACCAAGTCCATTCTGCTTACCGCACAGGAGTGCAAGTCCCCTGTAATCTTGGGTGTATCCGAGGGTGCAGGTAAGTATATGGGTGGTTATCATGTTGTAGTAGGCATGGTAAACGGTATGATTCAGGATCTGGGCATTGATGTTCCTGTAGCACTTCACTTGGACCATGGTACATATGAAGGCTGTCAGAAATGTATTGAGGCAGGTTTCTCCTCCATTATGTTTGACGGTTCCCATTACCCCATCGACGAGAACGTAGCTAAGACCACAGAGCTGGTTAAGTTTGCTCACGACAAGGGTATGTCTATCGAGGCTGAGGTTGGTTCTATCGGCGGCGAGGAAGACGGCGTTGTAGGTATGGGTGAGTGTGCTGATCCCGAAGAGTGTAAGGCAATTGCAGACCTGGGTGTAGATTTCCTGGCAGCAGGTATCGGTAATATCCACGGCAAATATCCTGCAAACTGGCAGGGACTGAGCTTTGAGACTTTGGATGCTGTTCAGCAGCGCACCGGAGACCTTCCTCTGGTTCTTCACGGTGGTACCGGTATCCCCGCTGATATGATTAAGAAAGCAATCAGTCTGGGCGTAGCTAAGATTAATGTAAATACCGAGTGTCAGCTGGCATTTGCAGATGCTACCCGTAAGTACATCGAGGCAGGCAAGGATCTGGAAGGCAAGGGCTTTGATCCTCGTAAGCTGCTTGCCCCCGGCGCAGAAGCTATCAAGGCAACTGTTAAGGAGAAGATGGAGCTGTTCGGTTCTGTTGGTAAGGCGTAAATCAGCATACGTAATAAGTTAATCAGGTAAGGAGCAACTTTGGTTGCTCTTTCCAGACTGTAGACAAAACGGCAGGATGTGAATGCATCCTGCCGTTTTTGATGTTACATAGAAGTTTCATATTTTTTAAAATATTCCGCAACACAGACTATCAGCAACAATACCAGTGCAATGCGGCTGAAGAATTCTGTATAGCCAAACACATTGATAACTACACTTTCGTTAATCAGGTGTGCAGGACCATTTAAGCGGGCTGTAAAAACACTGGAAATGGTAGATAATATCCTGTCTATCAGGCCTTGGAAACAAAGAACCAAACCACTGTAGATGGCAATTCCCAGTCCTGCTTCGCCGGTATCCGACTCTTTGGAAAGTTGAATTATAGACAATACTATACATGGTAATCCTACAAATATTAAGTGGGACAGGATATTGATAGGATATACTTTTATGGCTTCCACAGAACCTATAAAGGAAGATTTAAACATGTCTTGAAATATTAAAATTATTATGCCACATCCCAGATAGAATGTGGAGGAAAGCATAGCCAAAATCGAAAGTTTACGCAATTTTTTTGCCTCCGTTTTTTTTCTTGCGCGCCAGATAGTCCTTGGTCATGTTAATCACCTGACCGGATAAAAGGGTCAATGCCAACAGGTTAGGTAATGCCATGAAACCGTTAAAAGTATCGGAGATATCTACTACCAGCTTCAGGGAAATATTACATCCCATGAAGAGTATCAGGATAAAGATAATTTTGTAAAAGGGTACTGCTTTCAGACCGAAGAGGTATTCTACTGCCCGTTCACCGTAGTAGGACCAGCCCAGGATGGTGGTGAAGGCGAAGAGCATAATTGCAATGGAAATAAACTTGGTGCCTAGGGGACCCAATACCGATTCAAAAGCAGCACTGGTCAGTGCAATACCGGAGAGAAGGCCGGCATCAACAGGGTTTATACCTTGCATGGCGCAGGCTTCATAAGCTGCAGCATCGTATACACCTGAGGTCAGAATAGTCAGTGCAGTCATGGTACATACAACCAAGGTATCTGTAAATACTTCAAAAATTGCCCACATGCCCTGTTCTACAGGCTCTTTTACGTCTGCAGTAGAGTGAACCATTACAGAAGAACCAAGTCCGGCTTCATTAGAAAATACGCCTCGGGATACGCCCTGTCTTAAGGCTACCATAATCGTAAAGCCTGCCACACCGCCTCCAACGGAGGATAGCTTGAAGGCGCTGCTGAAAATGGCAGCAAAAGCACCGGGAACGGCAGTAATGTTGCTGCCGATAACTATTAATGCACCGATGATATACATGATGGCCATGAGAGGCACAACCTTTTCTGCTACGGCTGCAATACGTTTGATACCGCCAAGAATAACCAATGCAGCCACAATCATTACTACTAGGCCGGTTGCCCAATTGGGAATTCCGAAAGCATTGTTCAGACCGTTGGCAATTTCATTGCCCTGAGACATATTTCCGATACCAAAGGATGCAAACATACAAAATACAGAGAAAATTACAGCCAGCCACTTCCAACCCAGCCCTTTTTCAATATAGACCATGGCACCGCCAATCCAGTTGCCCTCCTCATTTTTGTAGCGATATTTAATGCCAAGTGTTTTCTCGGCAAAATTGGTCATCATGCCAAAGAATGCGGATATCCACATCCAAAAGATGGCACCGGGGCCGCCTAATGCAAGTGCTACCGCTACACCGGAGATATTGCCCACACCGATGGTGGCTACCAAAGCCGTGCATAGGGACTGGAACTGGGAAATAGAATGTTTATCATTGGTTTTGCGAGATTTATTGTCCTTCTTAAATACCGAAAGAATTGTAATATCCAACCAGTCTTTGATATGTACAATCTGGAACAGACGAGTTCTGACGGTAAACATCAGACCTACGAATAAGAAAAACACCAGCATATAGGGACCCCAGATAAAATCGTTCAAGGTATCATTGATATTTGTAATTGTTTGCACGATTTGGCTCATATACTTCTCCTTTGATACAAAATTAACTAAAGATATCATAATATGAATTCGATGCACGGTCAATTAGATAAACAAACAGTGCATGGGATTTTTGAACAAAGAAAACCCCGAGGGATTCACGAGTCCGCTCGGGGATTATATTTGGAGAACTCCCTTAGGAGAAAAGGGAGGATGTCGAGGAATTAGGGGTTCCTCAACACGCATTATGAAAAGCAATCAACAATTAACTGGCTGGTTAGTTGTCTCTCTCTTATGTTCTTAGTATATTCCATAGAAATGTCTAAAACATGATGAATAAATAAATATTCATTTAATGATTTATGAACAAATTATGAACAACTACAGCTTATTGGGCTCCTCATAGGTCTCTCCAAAGGTATCAACGGTTACGCTTTCCATAACCTGATTTTCCAGGGGTCTGTCTGAATAATCAGTAGCAGTTTCCGCAATTTTATTCACCACATCCATGCCTTCGATTACCTTGCCGAATGCAGCGTAAGCACCGTCCAGATGAGGGGAGGTCTTATGCATGATGAAGAACTGGCTGCCTGCAGAATCAGGGAACATGGAACGAGCCATGGACAGAACTCCTTCGGTGTGCTTCAAATCATTCTGGAATCCGTTCTGGTTGAACTCGCCCTTGATGTGATAGCCGGGGCCACCCATACCGGTGCCCTCGGGACATCCGCCCTGAATCATAAAACCGCGGATTACACGATGGAAGATCAGGCCGTTGTAGTAGCCCTTGTTGATCAGGCTGATGAAGTTATTTACGGACTGGGGTGCAATTTCAGGATACAGCTCAGCCTTAATCACGCCGCCGTTTTGCATGGTAATAGTAACAACAGGATTTTTTGCCATAAAATAATTCCTCTCTATTCTGAAATATAGTATAATAAAAGGGATATTGATATATCCACGTTACCTATTTTAGCGCAATCGGCAAGGAACGTAAAGGGAGAAGTTTAAAAACCATGTATTATTTGAAAAGAGTGATTACCTGTTCAGAAAACGGAGAGTGCAAGGAAGTGGGGGCTGTGGACAATGCCGGCAGTGATGACGCCACTTTGTGGATTACGGATTCCTCTGTTATGGGACGCAAGTTTTTGGCTGAGGGAAAGGCTGTGCTAATCTGGCTCCATGAAGGCAATCGCAGTCAGGATTTCAGCGCTTTTCGATATGCCTGCGACAATCCGGCAGATTTGGATATGGATTATCTGGAGGGTGTGTACCGGCGGTTTAAAGGGCTTCCCTGGGAGATTCTTACTACTGAGCACTGCGTGGTAAGGGAGACTACTGTGGAGGATGTGGAAGATTTATATCGGATTTACAGTGACCCGTCCATCACACAGTACATGGAGTCTTTATACGAAGATCCGGAGGAGGAGAGAGCTTACGCAAGGGATTATATCGATAAGGTGTACTCCTTTTATGGATTTGGGATCTGGACTGTGTTGGCGAAAAAGGATGGGGACCTTTCGGAAGAACCGGCTGCCCGGATAATCGGCAGGGCAGGGCTTTGCTATCGGGAAGGCTACGAAGACCCGGAGATTGGATTTGTCATTGCATCAGATCAGCAGGGAAAGGGGCTTGCCACAGAGGTATGTGAGGCCATTCTACGATATGGACATGAGGAGCTTGGATTTGAGCGGATTCTGGCCTTTGTGCAGCCTGAAAATTACGCATCGATACGTGTGTGCCGGAAGCTTAATATGAAGTATGCGCAGCAGGCAGAGATAAAAGGCCAGACTTATAAGATATATTGCCACACCCAATAATCGTTGCGCAAAATTTGCCACAACACAATACGGAAGGAGACACCTATGGAAAAACGAATTCTAAACTATCGTAAATATATTGACGATTTGCTTGAACAGGATGAAGCGGACTGGTTGCAGGTGCGGTCGGAGCATCTGATACAGATTGGTTTCTTTCAGCATGAGCGGCTGATACACCTGATTGTGACGGTGGTGTTTGCCATACTGACCGTGCTGTCCATCTTTATGACATTTCTGATGATGGCCCTTGGCGCAGACGGGGCATTAGGATGGCTTGCGGTTGTGGTAGTCTTTCTGGTGTTGCTGATTCCCTACATCAGGCACTATTTCATATTGGAAAATGAGGTGCAAAAGATGTATTGGCAGTATGATAGTATGGTAGAAAAAATTAAAAAATAGATACATTTTATACAAAAGGCACAAAACAGACCCTCTGTTTGGTGCCTTTTTGGTATTTTCTCCTAAATTTCCAAGAAAAAGATTGTTAATTTGCACGAATGAAAGCGACTTGTAAAAAGATTCATTGTGAAATATAATGAAAACAGAGGGTGCGCAAGCGGTTGCGCAACATGTTGCACAACCCGCCGCCTATTTGTAACTCAACCATATTTCAATTTTAGGAGAAATGCCATGAAGAGACAGAGTAAAAAGCATTTACAAAGGGTTTTTAGTTTCATCCTGTCACTTGCTCTAATCATGACAGGTGTCACCTTGCCGGAGAGCGTTGCGCTGGCAGATGCGCAAGCTTTAAGTGATACGGTGACAGATTATATTGAAGGAGGAGACTTCTACGGTCTGGAGTGGAGCGGAAGCAATCTTGGCTCCTGGTCTTTCCCCAGCTGGGATGATGTGGATAGTGTTGCACTTAGTGACTATAATCCTCACAATGGAGCGGGCGCAGAGGCGGATCAGTGTATGGGTATCACTTATAAGAGTGATTTGACTGAGGATGGTACTTTTGAGGTGTACCAGACCATAGACACACTTCCTGCAGGTACTTACGAGCTGACTGCTTATGTAAAGTCTGCAACTACAGCGCAGGCTTTTGCAGGAGCATCCTACAGTGATGCAGACTTGGTTTATGCGGATGAAGCGACAGTTTCTTCTGATTGGACAGAGGTAACTCAGGAGTTTACTCTGGATGAGGAGGCTACCGGCTATGTGGTGGGTATTTCCATGGTTGCCGCTGCAGGTGCATGGGTATGTCTGGATGATGTATCTTTGGTGCTTACAGAGGGTGCGCAGGTGTCTGAGGGAGATACCAATGATGGTAATGACACCACTGACGGCAATGACGGCGATGTGACGGCTACTTTCTATTTTTATAGTGAGACAACCGATGAGATTGGTATGGCATTCTGGAATGATGCTATTACTACTACTGCAGAAGAGATTACAGAGTGGAGTATTTGGGATGGTGAGCCCACTTACAAGGTAAGTCCTGTGGAGGGCTATGCGAACTGGTATTTTGTTGATCTGACTTTTAAAGAGGATGGCATAGGTACCGGTGCCGGTTTTGAGTTCCATACTCAGAGTGAGGCTTTATTTACCTGTTCCGAGGAGTATGACAATAGTGATATTTATCAGGTATTGATCAGCGGTGAGGCTGAAGAATATGCATTTAAGGATGATACGCTTTATGCAGGCGAAATGGCAGATTCAGTGCGCAATCAGGTAACCTTCTATGTGTATGATGCAAGTGCAGTGCCTATGTTGGCAGTAAAAGATAAGACACTTTCTGTACTGGAAGATACAGAAAGTACTGTAGAGCTTGCAACCTATGATGCAGGTGCGGATTGGGCGAACTTCTATCAGATGAGCGCAGTGGAGGACTCCGAGGGCTGGTATGAGCTGACCTTTATTATGCCTTCTGTAGCCACCGGTGCAGAGGTGTTCCAGCTTTATAGCGGTACCACTTCCGGTTGGGTGATTAATTTTGCCAATGGCACCTCTGATGAGTATACAGCGGATGCAACGGAGATTCTTAAGGGAAATTGCTATTACAAAGATGGAGCTTTCTCTGATTCTATGGGAGATGTTTCTGAGGGAGACGTTTCCAATAATGATATTACGCTTTACTACTATAGCGCCGGTGCTAAGCAGCTGGGTATCAGCGTGTGGAACGGCAGTAGCAGTGCATTTACCACTACAGCTGAAAAAGCTGACTGGTACATCTGGAATGAAGGCGATATTTATGAGATGACTCCCGTGGAGGGATATGACGGATGGTTTACCATTCCTCTTTCCTTTGTGCCCGGTGAGGTAACCGGCGACCCCGGTTTTGGTATTTACAATGATGCAAGCGAGAGTGCCCAGGTGGGAACCATTTCCTACAAGTGGGACGGCAGTGATATTTATGCGGAGATTTCCTCCGGTGAGAATAGCTTTTATGCGGTAAAGAGTGGCGCAGTTTACGGCGGTACCGAGGATGATATGGTTGACTATATGCGCAACATTACACTTTATGTGTATGGAGATGCGCAGGTGCCCAGTCTGCAGCTTAGCTCTACATTAAGTTGGATCAATCCTGATACCGGTGCCAAGGAAGAACTGGCGGCGGACAGTACCGATGAGTGGAGTAACAATTATTATCAGTTTACTGCAGACGCAGCAGGTGACGGCTGGTATGAATTAACCTTTATTCTGCCCCAGGGTGACGCTTCTGCAAAGCTGATGGCTTTGTACATGGATGATTCCTGGAGCAAGGATTTGGTAAACGGTCCTACTGCCAATGATTGGGAAGCAGATGTGACCCAGGCTCTGGCAGGCTTGAATTACTACATGGACGGTGTGTTCTATGCAAGCAAGGAAGGACAGTCCGGCAGTAATTGGGCAGTTTTGAAGGAGGCTTTGACCAAGCAGGTTGCAGCAATGGAGAAGCTGGTTGCAGCTGATTATGAGGAAGACGGCTGGAGTGTTTTTGCAGAATGTCTGACTACGGCTAAGGAGCTTCTTGCTACCTATGCAGAGGTGGAAGAAGGTACCGAGGATGAGGAGCTTGCGCTTCAGGAAGCATATGACAATTTGTTGGAGGCATTCTATGATCTGGTGCCTGTGACTGAGTCCGAGATTTTTGTAGAGCAGATTGCACTGGCTGATGATTTCATCACAGGTGCGGACCTTTCCTCTTATGTGGCTTTAAGAGACAGTGGCGTGGTATTTAAGGACAGAAGCGGCAATGCTTTGTCCGATCAGGAATTCTTTGAGATGCTTAAAAACGGTGGCACCAACTGGGTGCGTATCCGTGTGTGGAATGATCCTTACGACAGCAACGGTAACGGTTACGGCGGCGGTAACTCCGACGTGGAGAAGGCAGTAGAGCTTGGTAAGCTGGCTACCGATGCGGGTATGAGAGTTTTAATTGATTTCCATTACTCTGATTTCTGGGCAGACCCTGCTAAGCAGCAGGCGCCCAAGGCTTGGACTGATTATACTATCGATGAGAAGGAACAAGCAGTATATAACTACACACTGAGGAGCTTGTACACTTTGCGCTCAGCAGGTGTGGATGTGGGAATGGTTCAGATTGGAAACGAGACCAATAACGGTATTTGCGGTGAGACTGACTGGGCGAATATTTCCAAAATTTTTACTGCAGGTTCTCAAGCAGTTCGTGCTTTTGACAAAGATTGTATGATAGCAGTTCATTTTACCGATCCTCAAACCAGTGGCGAGTTTAGCGGTATTGCCTCCAAGCTGGATGCGTACGGTGTGGATTATGATGTATTTGCAGCCTCCTATTATCCTTTCTGGCACGGTACAACTGAGAATCTTACCAGCGTGCTGGAGGGCATTGCCAAGAATTACGGCAAGAAGGTAATGGTAGCTGAGACTTCCTGGACCACTACCTGGGAAGATGGTGACGGACACGGCAATACTGCACCCAAGACAGTAGGACAGGATTTGAATTATCCTATCTCTGTTCAGGGTCAGGCAGATGAGATGCGAGATGTTGTCAATGCAGTAAATATGGTAAATGATACCGTAAGCGGAAAAGGTATCGGTGTATTCTATTGGGAGCCTGCATGGCTGTCCGTGAATTACGTATATGATGCCTATGGAAATGTAAATGCAGCAGCCTACAATGAGAACAAGGCACTGTGGGAGAAGTATGGCTCCGGCTGGGCATCCAGCTACTCCTACGAGTATGATCCTTCTGACGCAGGTCTGTGGTATGGCGGAAGTGCCATCGACAACCAGGCATGGTTTGGCTTTGACGGAACAGCGCTTGCTACCGTGGAGGCCTATCGTCTGATGAGAACAGGTGCAGTTTCCAAGCTTTCTGTAACCCATGTGGATAGTCGACTTATCACGGAAGTGAACGTGGGTGAGGAGATTGAATATCCTGAGACTGTAGAAGTAACCTTCAACGACGGCAGCATCATGGATTGCCCCGTAGTATGGGACGAAGACTGGCAGAAGGAAATCAGTACAGACAAGGCAGGCACTTGCACGATTAACGGTATTGTGACTTGTACCTATGATGTGGATGATGAGACTACTGTAACTGAGTACTTCGACGTTGTCATGGAGATCAGAGTGAGCTCCACCAGCAATATCCTGCCTAACCCCGGTTTCGAGGAGGATTTGGACAATTGGACCATCACTTATGCAAATAATGACTCTGAAGGCTATGCAGTGAAGCCTACCACAGAGAATCCCAGAACCGAAGATTATGGTTTGAATTTCTACAGAAATGATGTAATGCAGTTTAGCGTAATGCAGAAGGTGGAAGGTCTGCCTGCAGGCACCTATACCTTCGGCGGTTATATCCAGGGCGGCTCCGCCGGCTCAGAGGATTTGCAGTATGCGGTTATTAAAGTATACGAGGCAGACGGCGAACTGATTGCAGGCTATAAGGCAGAGTGTTCCTTGAGCGGCTGGCTGAACTGGGCAAATCCTGAGATTTCCGGAGTGGCTGTGGAAGAAGGCAACTATGTAGAGGTTGGCTTCGAAGTAAACTCCACAGAAGCGGGTGCATGGGGAAGTATTGATGATTGTTATCTCTATGGTACTTACAAGCTGGATGTGGACGAAGAGATTAAAAACGGAACCCTTACCGTGAGCAATTTAGAGCCCACCAGCGGTGAAACTGTAAAAATTACCGCTCGTGCAGACAACGGTTATACCCTGTCCAAGATTACACTGACCGGCAGTGCGGTGACAGATGCTATTTTGGATGGAGAAGGTCTGGTAAGCTATGATGAAGAGACACATACTGCTATTTTGGAGTATGTGGATGGCGCAGCGCTGGCAAGTGCATCCTTTGCTATGCCGGATGGTATTGTGAAGCTTAGCGCAGAATTTGTAAGCGTATTTGGAGAGGAAAAGGTAGACCTGTCCAAGGCAGATTTGGTTGTAGAAGGTGTTCCTGATCAGTACTATACCGGCAAGGCAATCAAGCCCGGTGTAAACATCAGCTACAAGGGATATACCTTGAAGACCTCCGATTATACCTTGTCCTACACCAACAATGTGGATGTATCTAAGGTATCCAACCCTGCAGTTGTTACTGTTACGGGTAAGGGTCAATTTACAGGTTCCTTATCCATAGCATTTATGATTGTTGCCGATGAGAGAACGGATCTGTCCAAGGCAACCCTGACCTTCAAGAACTACGATGACAGCAAGAAGAAGACCTACTATTACACCGGCAAAAAGATTTGTCCCCAGGTAGAGCTTAAAATTGGTGAAACTGTAGTACCTGATACGGAATATGCGATTGTTTATGAAAATAACATTAAGGTGGGCAAGAATGCATCTGTAATCGTGCTTGCCAACAGCGATCAGTATAAAGGTAGCATTACTAAGAAGTTTACCATTGCCAAGTGTCCTGTGTCCGGGTTGACCATTACCGGTCCCACCGGCGGTACTTACACCGGCAAGCAGGTGAAGCCCACCATAATCGTGAAGCAGGGAAGCGCCACTTTGCAGCAGGGTAGAGACTATAAGATTACTTACAAAAATAATGTGAATGTCAGCAAGCCGGATAAAGACGGTAACTCCAATACCTACCTGGTTGTAACCGGAAAGGGCAATTACAC
>JAZQFO010000215.1:0-2941 GCA_045539535.1 Acetatifactor sp. | reverse complement strand
TTCTGTAAGTCGATAATGTGGATACCATTTCTCTCTGTGTAGATGTATTCAGCCATCTTAGGGTTCCATCTTCTTGTTTGATGTCCAAAGTGAACACCTGCTTCTAATAATTGTTTCATTGAAATAACGTTCATGTTCTTTCCTCCATTTTTTGGTTTTTTTCTTCCATATACTTCCCTCCCTGCAACCGTTCTTTCTTCTGAAAGAGTTAGGCACCTGCAGAGATAACCATATATGTGTTTTTTTGCAACGTTAGTAGTATACCACAACCACCACATTCATATCAAGTACTATTTCCTATTTTTCCTATTTTTTTGACAGAAATATCAGCAAAAAATATTGCTTTAATAATAATTTACTGTCACATTTTTCCCAATCTTGCCTGCAACCTCCTTAAGCTGCTCCACCAGGTTCATTCTGGCACTCAACTCAAACGGCAGATTCGAATTCTTATACGCAATATTTCTAGCTGTTCCAACATACAGGCGGAGCTCCGTACATTCCTCAATAATCATCTTCGCAAGTCTTGCCGCCCCATTGTCCGCATCCAGCTCATCAAAGAAATCTACATCAAACTCATCACTGGCATAGCGTTTCAGTAGACCCATCATTTTACCGAGAGTAACAATCCCCTCTGTCACCAAGTCTAATCCTTCAATATGAGCCATCGGCGGCACAGTAGGGTCATCATAATTCACCGTTGTGACAATCTGCTTCTTAAGCACACGGGCCACAATATTTGCACTCGTTCCCCCTGACACCACCTTTTTCCCTTCTGCGCGCATAAACTCACGCACAATTCGTTCATCATCCTCCTTATTCTTCGGAGGACCGGTGAAAATATTAATAATTTTCCGTTCCACTACTCTGAGTACTGCAACAGTTGTATCATCTCCCGGGCGGTCCTGGTACAAATCATTACACGCATCACTGAGAAGTGCCGCCAGCCGTGAGGCTGACATCGTTTCCTGCATACACTGAAGTGTATAAGCCGCCATGTCCTTCCAAGTCCAGCCATAATTCATTAGCTCTCCGGCTCCTGCCCAGATAACGCCGTCGCTCATCAGAACAAAGCAATCATTGATATCAACTTCAAAGTGATATTCCCTGATTTGTTTTCCCTCAATCTCTCGCTCCTCGTACGGATAATCCTGTATTTTCTTGTCCCTTATAAACACACAGCTTGGATTGTCAAACTCTACCAAATAGGCTCTTCCGTCATGAAAAATCTGCAAAATACTAAAGGTAGCATAAGCCACTTCTCTGACCTTACAAATGGGTAGCGTTTTCGCAATTGTTTCTACTGCAAGTTCGATAGAAGCACCTTGCAAAAACATGGTCCCTAGAATCTTCGAAGTTAGCGTTGCCAGAATATTCGCCTTCACACCACTTCCCATTCCATCTGCCAAAATAACAATCTCTGAGTCCATCGTTTTCAGCACTTCCACCTTGTCCCCACAAAGTTCTTCCTGATATTTATTCAAGCTCTTCCACGCAACATCTATACTGACATTCATGCTATTCCTCCTCATCATCAAAAAGAATAGAATCCCGAAGTTTCGTAAGTGTTACCTTCGTCTCCGCTGTAGTTTCTCCCAGAAGTCCTGCAATCTCCTGGGCTACCATCATCTGCTTATCAATAACTCGCTGTGCCATCTCTATGGTTTCCATCTTAAGATGGTAGCGCTTTTCCTTCGCTTGCTCCTCTTTTCGAATATCCTGATACAGAATCAGCACAGATTCCATGTCTTCAATGTACACAATAGTTTCTTCTGCCTTCAACTTAATCTGGGGCATATCCACCTTCTTATGCATAATGGATTGCTTGGTGTTTAGAACTTCCTCAATATCCTGCGTTTCAATATATTCAAATATGTAACTTTCAAGTGCTTCTGCCCTGCTCACCCCAAGAAACTTCTGCGCAACCTTATTACATTCACAAATTCTCATTTCCTTATCAACAATCAAAACAAGATTTGGCGTAGTATCCAGAACCACATTCGACATGGACTCCGCTTTCATAATCGCATACGGCAGACACATGCCAATCTCCGCCTTCCCCTGGTATACTGCAACCGCTTTTGCACGGCAGGTAGGATATCCACAGGCGCCGCAATTCAACTCATCCTCTTTCTTGTTCTTACCAATCACGCGCAAAATCTCTCGCATTTCCTCTTCCGATGGCATCTTAGATGTGCGACTTCTGTCACAGAACTCTTTCTTCAAAGGAACTTCAAAATTCGTAATCTCATCTGCTGCAGGCGCATGCTCCACCTGCCCCTGGATGCGGAGTCTCGCTTTCGCAAAAGACTTATTCCAATTATTTGATGCCGGCCCTTTCACACAGCCTCCTGCACAAATATTAGCCTCCACAAAGCAATTCTTAAGTTCACCCTTTTGCATACTCTCCAAAAGTTCCATGCAGGCTTCCAGACCATCCACATAAATCTTCTGATACCCATCTACCAGGTGGTTGGCCAAAATTGACTGAACCACACCTCCACTTACCGGATACATACGATTGATGTTTGGAGCCGGATTTGCCATCGGCTTATCCTCGCAGGTATGAAGATTTATCCCTTCTCTCCTAAGCCACCTTTCAAGCTCCTCAAAGGTAAGAATTGCATCCACTGCTCCAAACACACGGTCATCACCAATAGCCTCTTCTTTCTTTGCAATACATGGTCCAAGAAAGACAACCTTCGTATCCTCACCGTGAATCTGCTTAATCAATCTCCCATGAGCAATCATCGGAGACACCACAGGCAGCATATACTTTGTCAGATTCGGATAATACTTTTCTACCAAATCATTCATACTCGGACAACAGGTTGTAATCATATTTTCCATCTCTGCTTCCGCAAGTAATCTCTGATACTCCTTTGTGACAAGCGCCGCTCCCTCTGCCGTCTCACGCACTTCATAAAACCCAAGCCTGAGG
>JAZQFO010000214.1:0-2314 GCA_045539535.1 Acetatifactor sp. | reverse complement strand
TGGTCTGGAGGACTTAGGAAAAACCAAGGAGAGGTACTTTAAACGAGGTCTTAAACGTCGTTTAAAGATGCTTGAAAACATCTTTTATGTGAAGGCTGTTCCTTTCAAAGCTTCTGAGATCAGCACCACCATGAAGCGTACCTTGCCGGTGGATGATGAGGTACAGGCACGTATTGCCCAGGATACAGAAGGTCTTATCAGCTGGGAGACCAGAGTGCGAAGATATGATCCTGATATTGATGTGGAGGAAGAGAGACAGAGAATGGCGGAGGAAGCGGCAGCGGAAGCCGGTACCATGGATAAGGCGTTTGGTGGTTATGAGTTCAGGAACACAGAGAACCATTCCGGTGAACTTACCGAGATGGTTACGGAGCAACCGGATAGGGGAGATGATTGATGGCTTCCTATGAAAAATACTGGATAGAGAGAGCAGACCGGAGAATTGCAGACAGGCAAAGTTATTTGGATGCCTCCGTCCTACAGATTCAGGATGCCTATGATGAAGCCTTGAAGGAATTGAATGGTGAGATTAATCATTTATTCCTTCGGCTTGTGAAAGAAACCGGGTTGAGCCGGGCAGAGGTTAAGAAGCTTCTAAAGGAGAAAATCTCATCCAAGGAGTTGGAGGAAATCCGCTCCAAGTTAGATACCATTACGGATGAAGAAATACTGCAGCAACTTAGGAAGAAGCTGGATGTGTCTTATTATAAGAGCCGGATAAGTCGTCAGGAAGCTTTACGTGAGGCTATTCACATTCAGATGTCAGTCATTGCGGATAAGGAACTGGCTGCCAGTACTAAAGCCTATACGGATGTTATTCGGGAGGAATATTACCATAATATATTTGACAGTCAGCAGTTTTTAGGGTTTGCATTCAACTTTGTGGATTTGCCGGAAAAGGTGATAGAGCAGATATTAGCTGATGATTGGAGTGGGAAACATTATTCCAAACGTATCTGGGGGAACAGCCAGACAATGGCAGGGATGATTGAGAAGATCATCCTGAAGGGTGCCATGAAGGGAACCAATTCCCGGAAGATGGCACAGGAACTGAACAAGATCTCCAAAGCAGGAATGTATGCCTGTGAGCGTCTCATCCGCACCGAGACAACCTATTTTACGGCAATGGCGGATTTGGAGGCAGCCAAAGCTAGAGGGACAGAAGCGGTACAGTTTGTTGCTACCCTGGACACGAGAACTTCAGAACAGTGCAGAGCTGCAGATGGGAAAATTATTCCGATATCTGAAGCGAAGCCTGGAAGAAACATTCCACCACTGCATCCGTTCTGCCGTTCTGTGATTATTGATGTCATTGAAGGTTTGGTACATAAGGTGCGCAGGGCAAGGGATCCGAGGACGGGGGAGACTTATAAGGTTGCAGCTGATATGACCTATAATAAATGGAAAAATATTGTAAAAACAAATGGAATCTTGTTAAGGGATGATAGTTCTACCGAAAGATTCAAAGTGCGTTGGGACAGAATTAATCGAGAGAAATATAATGAAAGATATCAAGGAATTACTGGTTCCGATAAAGCAGATCAAGCTCTTAGCCATTATGCAAAAGAAATTTTCTCCAGAAGAGATGGAACGGATATTGAAGAGACTTATTTGTTAAATGTAGCTGATGGAACTGTTCTGGGACACATAGTAGGTGAGAAGAGGGAAGTTGTAATCCCTGTTGACATGTTAAAACTGTTGACAGACGCTGACCAAGATAGCATAATAATTTTACATAATCATCCAGGTAGTGGAACTTTTTCACTAGGCGATATAGATGGAATATGTGGCGTTGGAGCAATTAAAGGTATTGTAGCAGCGGGACATAACGGAGCACTGTATTATGCTGAGAGACCTAAGTATAGGGATGATTTTTTAAGTCTTTATAGCAAGCTTAAAAACGCATTGGATATACAAACTCGACATGAGGTGTGGAGTCTAATGTCTGCTATATTGGGATTTAAGTATGAAAGGCGTTGATATGGCAAAAATGGAGAAAAAATTGACTTCATTGATCCTGGATGGTCCAGAACCCGAAATGGTTGCAGAGGAGGTCGATTGGGAAGAGCTAGAAAAGATGACGGGTAAAACTAGAGAATGGATGGAAAAAGAGATAGAGCGCATCCGCAAAGAAACATATCCTTATGAGGACTAAACAAAGGCATTAAAAGACGTTTCAAAGCGTCTTTTTTTGTGCCCAAAATTTGGGCGACATAAACAACAATCTACAACAAAAAACATCAAAAGGAGGAAATTAAGATGGGTGGAGACACAACTCAGGCAGGAACTGATACCCAGGTTCAGGTACCTTCCG
>JAZQFO010000213.1:0-7015 GCA_045539535.1 Acetatifactor sp. | reverse complement strand
CCCAATATGTTTAAGGAGTTTTTGCAGCTTGAGGAGTTGTGTCTGTTATACCCGGAAATATCGCCGGATAAAGTGTTTGAAACGGTAGAAGCCATTTTGCAGTGTCCGGAATTAAAACGGTTTATGATTGAGGGCGGGGCGGCATGGTATCTTTCAGAGGAAGAGTGGAATTATTTTGAGGATACTTATGGTGATAGAGTAGAAATAGAGTGTTACTAGAGGAATACATATAAAATATAACAGAAGGGAGTATGATTTATGCCACCTATGGGAGGACCTATGGGCAGAGGCTTTTTGACAGAAGAGGAAAAGGCCAACCGCCCGAAAGTAACTTTACCCTTACTAAAAAGGATTTTTTCTTATTTGATGCCTTATTGGAAGCAGATGCTTGTGGTGCTTGTCTGCATCATTATTTCCTCTGCGCTGGGACTTTTGCCCTCTGTGCTTACCGGACGCATCATTGATGAAGGATTGATTAATCGGGATATGCGGATGCTGGTGACACTGATTATTTTGTCTCTGGCAGTGACTTTGGGCTCTAACCTGATTAAGGTGGGAGAAAGCTATTTAAATACCTGGATTGCCCAGCATATTACTTATGATATGCGCAACAAGATGTATGCACATTTGCAGAGAATGTCCCAGAGCTTTTTTACCTCCAACAATCAGGGTGATATAATCACCCGAATGACAGGGGATATTGCAGGCGTGGAGCGTGTGATTACCAGCACCTTTACTTCTATTTTGTCCAATGCAATTACATTGATTGTGGCTGTTATCATTATGTTTCGTGAAAACTGGATTCTGGCTACCGTGGGTGCATTGGTAATTCCCCTGTTTGCCATACCCACCAGATGGGCGGGCAAGACCAGATGGACGCTGACAAGAGAAGCACAGGAATGTAACGATGAGATCAATGGGATTTTGAATGAGACCTTGTCTGTAAGCGGTCAGCTTTTGGTGAAGCTTTTTGGCAAAGAGGATTATGAATATGACCGCTATAAATCAGCCAATTACCGGATGATTCGGCTGAATATCCGGGAGAGCATGGCCGGCCGGTGGTTTATGGTGGTTATTCAGACCTTCTCCAGCGTGGGTCCCATGCTCCTTTATCTGGTGGGCGGTATCCTGATGATGAAGTATAATTCAGACCTTACCGTGGGTGATATTACTGTTTTGGTGGCGCTTCTTGGCAAGATGTACGGTCCCGTGAATTCTCTTCTGAATATTCAAGTAGAATGGATTCGCTCTATGGCGCTGTTTACCAGAATTTTTGAGTATTTTGATATGCCGGTGGATATTGAGAACGCACCGGATGCCATTGTGCCCAAAAGTGCGGAAGGCAATGTGGAGTTTTCCCATGTGGAATTTGCTTATAATGAAGAGCGAAAGATATTAAAAGACATTAATTTCAAGTTGGAAAGCGGCAAAAGTATTGCCATTGTAGGACCTTCCGGCTCCGGCAAGAGTACCCTTGTGAATCTGATTCCCCGTCTGTATGATGTAAATGGTGGTCAGGTGACATTCGATGGCGTGGATGTGCGCAAGCTGGATTTGGATTTCCTGCGGAGTCATATCGGTATTGTCAGCCAGGAGACTTATCTGTTTAACGGAACTATTCGGGAAAATTTGCTGTATGCCAAACCCGATGCAACGGAGGCTGAGATACTGGAGGCTTGTAAAAAGGCCAATATTCTGGAATTCATAGAGAAACAGGAGCTGGGTCTGGACGCGGTTGTGGGTAACCGGGGACTTAAGCTTTCCGGCGGTGAAAAACAGCGTATTTCCATTGCCAGAGTGCTATTGAAGGACCCCACACTGTTTATTTTTGATGAGGCTACAGCATCTTTGGATTCTATTTCTGAGAGTAAGATTCAAGATGCCATCGACCCCATCATCCATTCCCGTACCAGTATCCTCATTGCACACCGTCTCTCTACCATTCTTGCGGCAGATGAGATTCTGGTGGTGAAGGATGGTGTAATCGTGGAGCGTGGCGTACATAGTGACCTGGTGAAGGAAGGCGGCGTGTATGCAGAGCTTTACGAGACCCAGTTTGGTAAGGCGCTGGAGGTAGAATAATTCGACAAAAGGCAGAGCAGGAATGTAGATGTTTCTATACATTCCTGCTCTTTCTGTATTTCAGAGGGGAAATTCCCATAACTTTCTTAAATGCATCACAGAAGTAATTGCTGTTTGGGTATCCGCATTGGACGGACACTTCCGAGATGGGAAGATTTGTGTTTGCAAGCAACGACATGGCATAGGAAATGCGGACACCGGTAAGGTATTGAGAATAGGAGGTGCCCAATTCAGAGCGGAATAATCGGGAGAGGTAGGCATCCGATGTATGTACGGCTTCTGCGGTTTGTTGCAGGGAAGGGTCCTCGGCATAGTGTTGTTGTATATAGTGCAAGGCATCTACCAAAGCCTGATGCTTATTTTTAAGAACCGTATCCCATTCGCCGGAAAAGGACTGCCCACGCAGGGCCGTCACAAAAAACTGAATCACGAGACCTTCTATCATTGCATCAGAATAATGGTCATAGTGATTCCATTCATATTCGATTAATTCCAGTATTCGTAAAATGTGTTGGTTTGCTTCGGGTGTTAGTGTAATGCTAATCCGGTCATAGAGTGAATCAAAGGCTTCCTGTCCGATTACTGCGACAATGTGCTCTATGACCGATTCCCGGAACTTAATTCCGATATTTTCATAGATGCCTTCGGAGACATAGGTAGTGCGGTGTACCAGGTCTCTATGCATAAATTGTACGGTACCTGGATGTACGATTACTGTTTTTTGCGGAGTGATAATCATACGGTCGCCGGATACCATGTAACCGATTCCGTAAGTATTACCGTAGGATTCTGCACGACGCATGGAGTAGTGATTATCTTTTTTCTTATGATTTACTTTAAAATTATATCCGGGGAGAATCGGTTCAGCCATATTTACACCTCTGCTTGATAATTCATTTATTATATTTAAAATATATCAAAAAATCTGAGAAATCAATACATACAGCATTATTTACAGAGGTTTTTTCTTAAAAATGGATGTATAATAGTGAGAAATTGGATTTAGAAAGAGGGGAGATTATGAAAAAGTTAAACACATCTAAGCGTCCAAATCTGATGGCACCTGTGAAAAAATACTGGTATCTTTGTTTTTTGTATGTGGTGTTTTCCTATGCTTTGACCCAGACGCTGGTGCTTGGCAGCAGTAAAATTGCAAATGCCACGGACAGTTTATTTGCGGGGGAGAATTTGCATTTGAAGGAATTCATGCTTCCTTTTATTGCACTTATGTTGTTTGGTGGCCTTGCTGCCTTTGGCAAGAGCTATTCCAAGAACACTTTCAGTATCCGCATGCAGACGGATATGCGCAATATGTTGGTCAGTAAGCTGGTGAAAATCCGTACCCGATATTTTGATGATGAGGGAACGGGGGCACTGATGAATAAGCTTTTATCTGATATGTACCAGATAGAGGCGTTATTTGCTGAGTGCATCCCGGAATTTTTGGTGGCAGTGATTACCATTCTCACGGTGTGTACCTACATAGGCATACAGAGTGTGCGCCTGCTTCTCGTAACCATTATCTGTTATCCGTTGCTTTTATGGATAGCCAATAAGCTTACCAGAATGGTGGGCAGGGTGGCAGCCGTGCGTCGCCAGCTGTATGATGATCTGGAAAATTGTGCTTATGATACGGTTCAGGGTATCCTGGTTGGCAAGACATTCAATTTATATGAGCTTCAAAAAAAGCGTATTGATGACATAGAGGATGATATTGTAAAAAATGAGTCCATCCGAACCAAGGTATTGGCTGTGAATTTTGTGATGGGTGATTTGGTGCGATGGATTCCCAAGTTGATTTGTTATCTGTTTTGTCTTTATGAAGTAAGTCATGGAAGGATGTCCATCGGTACAATTTTTGCTTACGCCATGCTTTTGGATCAGATTGCCAGACCCATGGGCAATATTCCCGGTCAAATTGCATCCATCCGGGAATATGGGGTTTCGGTTAAGCGGTTGCAGGCAGTTTTGAATCAGGAGGAGGAACCCTCCGGAACAGGCGATTTTGCACCGGAGGGTGAGGTGGTCATGGAGCTTGACCATATCAGCTTTGGTTATTCTGAGGAAAGAGAAATCCTCAAAGACATCAGTCTGACCATCAAAAAGGGCAGTAATGTGGCTTTCATCGGCAACTCCGGTGGCGGCAAATCTACGGTTATGAAGATTCTGTGTGGTTTTTATTATCCCGGGAAGGGTCAGTATCGTATCTACGGACATGATTTCAAGGACTGGGACATCAATGCCCTGCGTAAGCATATAGGTCTGGTTTCCCAGAACGTGTTCCTGTTTCCCGGTTCCATTGCGCAGAACGTGGCATACGGCAAACCCGGTGCTACAAAGGAAGAGATTATGAATGCTTGCAAAAAGGCCAATATTCATGATTTCATTATGCAGCTTCCCCAGGGATATGATACTGAGGTGGGTGAGCGGGGAGCCAGACTTTCCGGTGGTCAGAAGCAGCGTATCTCTATTGCGAGAGCTTTCTTAAAAGATGCTCCCATCCTGCTTTTGGACGAGCCTACGTCTGCGGTGGATGTGGAGACGGAGCAGGGGATTTCGGAGGTATTAAAGGAGATATCCAAGAATCGTACGGTAATCACAATCGCACATCGATTAAATACCATTGCAGATGCGGACGAAATTTATGTGTTTGAAAATGGTGAGATTGTAAGAAGGGAGGTGCGGGCAGATGGAATTTAGTGACATCATTATAGAACAATGTGGTTCCAAGGATGCGGACAGCTGCAACGACATAGGCACGCTGTGGCGCTTGATGAAAATGATGAAGGCCGGGTTTATCCGCTATTTGTTCGCCATTATCTCCATGAGTGTGGTGTTGTCCGGATTTGATATGATTACGGCGCTATTGCTGAAAAATATTATTGCCCGCGTGCAAAATTACGGGCAGGGTGATATCTTTGCAGGACTTTTTGGGGAAGTGGTTGTCTGTGTAGGCCTGGGTCTTTTGATGTTGTTAATTTATGCAGTGGGCTTTTATGTATATACCATGGAGGCCAAAAAAGGCGGTGCGAATCTCCAGAAGAGTTTCTATGCAAAATGTATGAGACTGCCCTATTCCTATTATGAGCAGAATAACAGCAGCGAATTTATGTCCAAGGTTATCTATGATTGTGAGCGGGCTTGTGGAATTTATGGCTCAAGATTTCGAAGAATACTCATGCCTTTTTTGATGATGAGTTTTTACTTGATTGGCATGTTGATGCTTAGTTGGCAGGTGACCTTGTGCCTGTTCGGAGCCAGCGTGGCGCTTTTTGTGATAAATGGCCTGTTTATTGGGCCGATGCAGCGCCTCAGCAGAGAGATGTCCGCTACCAACGTGTCCATAACGGAGCGTATTTCCAATATTTTGTCCGGTATGGAACAAATTAAGATTTTTTCATTGAAGTCTATCATGGTGGACCGTTATATCGAAGACAATGAGAAGTTCCGCAAAGAGCAAAATAAGATGAATCTGATGTCTGCCCATCTGGACGGATTGAATCAGCTTTTCGAGCTTTTGGGATCATTGGTTTTTATTGCATTGGGATTGGTATTCGTAAGTCAGGGTATTACTTCCGTGGAAAATCTGGCAGCTATCTATCTATTGTATGGTTCCATGAGCTGGAATCTTTTGCAGGTTGGGCTATATATACCGTCTATGGCAAGCTATCTTGCCAATGCCAAGAGGGTGTTTGAATTTATGGAGCTCACAGAGGAACCGGAGAGGTATTCCTATGAAAGGGACCATAAGGTAAACGGTCCGGCTGTTTCGGATAGTGAAATTGTTATTCGGGACATCACCTTTTCCTATGACGGACAACAGGAAGTTTTGCGCCACTTTAATTTGGATATTCCAAAGGGCAAGTGTGTTGCTCTGAAAGGAGAATCCGGAAAAGGTAAGAGCACAATTGCCAAATTAATGCTTGGTTTGTATCCGGTAAACGGAGGCCAAATCTTTATCGGAGGAAAGGACTTTACAGAGTATTCTCTGAAAGAAGTGCGCAATCTGATTGGTTATGTGCCCCAAGAACCCTATCTGTATGATGTGAGTATTGCGGAAAATATCCGCTACGGAAGACCGGATGCCGGAGAGGAAGATATTATCCGGGCAGCCAAGCTGGCCAATGCCCATGATTTTATTGTGGAGCTTGAAAACGGATATGAAACAAGAGCCGGTGAGCGGGGTAATCTGTTATCCGGCGGTCAGCGCCAGAGAATTGCCATCGCAAGAGCAATTTTAAAGGATGCTCCCATACTTATTCTTGACGAAGCTACCTCCGCGTTGGATAATAAATCTGAGCAGTTGGTAAATGAAGCTCTGGACAGATTGATGGAGGGGCGTACCACCATTGTGATTGCCCACCGCGAGTCTACGCTGGCTCATGCGGACTTGGTAATGGAGCTGTAGGCGACGCCGTACATGAGGAAGAAGCCCCAAGAGCGGATTTCGAATGGTGCATGGCGAAACAGAGAAGAGAATTGGAAGTTGCCTCGTTTTTTTTGAAGGCTTGATTTACTTTTGGGTCTATGTAAAATTTTTATATTATGAGACCCTAAAACGTAGGAAATATCAAGGTTTTTAAGCAGAATTTAGCATCGTATGGGTCTATACAGAAAAATTGGTTGGTGAGACCCGGAAAATTGACATTTAGCGGGTCTCAAGTGCGGATTTTTATACATAGACCCGTAAGGGGCTGGTTTGCGCATTATTTTTTCTTGATTCAGGATGATTTCGGGTCTTACAGCTCAGTTTTTCTCTATAGACCCGGGCTGGGAAAAGAAAATGCATGCTTTGCTGGTGCTTCCTCGTTCCATGAGCGCGACAAACCCCAAATTATCAGTGTATATAGATACAGGAAAGGAGTATATATGGTTAGTTTAAAAGGAAAATGGGTTTTTATTACAGGAGCAAGCCGGGGATTGGGACTTCTCA
>JAZQFO010000212.1:0-10298 GCA_045539535.1 Acetatifactor sp. | reverse complement strand
AATCCACAGGCGAGGAAGGAATTCTTCTGATTAAGGCCTTGTGCGGCCTTACAAGGGTAATCAGTAATGTAAACATTCCCAATAAAGCTTGTCAGATAGGGAATTTGCCTGCCAGTGCTATCGTGGAAACCAATGCAGTCTTTGAGCGTGATTCCATCAGGCCTGTGGTAGCAGGGGATCTTCCGGAGAATATACGGGAGCTGATTATGCCCCATGTGGACAATCATGAACGTGTGCTGCAGGCGGCGCTGACCGGGAATGTGGAATTGGTTGTAGAGGCTTTCCTGTCTGATCCGCTGGTGAGTGGAAGGATTACGGAAGTACAAGCCAGAGAATTGATAAAAGATATGATGGAACGAACTAAATAATAAAAGGTGTATGAATGGGCTGTACGCGTCCATCCATACACCTTTTTGCATGACTGTTTACAGAATAAACTGACAAACAGTGAATGAAGCATAGATACAAAGAAGTGCAATACCCTGCCAACGTTCAAGTTTTTTGTTGAGTAATGCAGGAATACACATCAACAGCATAACACCTATCATAACAGGGATTTCAAATACCAATGACATATTTAATCCGGTATCCAATAAAGTGTTTTCGCAGGGAACCGCAAAGGGTGCAAGAGAAACTGCTACACCGGATACAAATACCAAATTGAAAACATTAGCACCGATAACATTGCCGATGCCCAGAGAGCCGCGTCCCTTCTTTAGAGATGTAATCGTAGTAACCAGCTCCGGTAAGGATGTACCTAAAGCAACAAACAGCAGAGCCACAACTGTTTCGGGTACGCCCAGTTCCAATGCAATAATCTGACCGTGTTTAACGAGAAGATTTGCGCCTACAGCAATGACTGCGGCACCAATTACCAACAGAATCAGTTCCTGCCACAGAGCACGGGGGGTACTTTCTTCTTCCTCTTCGTCAGCAGAAACGTCAGGATTCTTTAATCCGTTGCGGACGGTGAGGATGGTGTAGATGACGAAGATGGAAAGCATCATAATGCCCATCCAACGAGGGAATTCACCAAGTATATAAGAAGCTACACAGTACAGTGCAGTTGAGGCAAAAAAGAAAATGACAGGCATTTTCATGGATTTTACATTAACAGGTCCCGGTTTTGAAACGATAGAAATTGCTGCAATTAAGGCAGTATTACAGATAATGGAGCCGATAGCGTTTCCGTAAGCCATTGCAGCGGAACCGCTTAATGCGCCGGTGGTTGAAACCATAACTTCCGGAAGTGTTGTACCAATGGATACAACAGTGGCACCGACTACGATATCAGGCAGATTAAAACGTTTTGCAATGCCGGTAGCACCATCAACAAACCAATCACCGCCCTTGATAAGAAGAATAAGACCAACAACAAACAATAAAATAGAAACTAACATTTTTATCCTCCTGTAAAAATAATGGTATGTTTGAAACTCGTGGAATTAGCCAAGATTATCATAAAAATGAAAAGCTGTGCATGACAAAAATGTCATGCACAGCTGAGTCTCACATATGAAAGTGTGCCAGGTCACTTGACCGGGTTTGTTGACACACTGCGCAGTTACCTGCGCTTGCTACTCCCTCATCTGTCAATTCCGTTTTTCATGATAGCATGAAAATAATGTAAAGTCAATTGATAAACCAAAAAGGAATAAACATTTGCAGATTGCTGTAGAAATTGTTAATATGTTGAATAGTAGAATGAGGTTGCGGAGGTAGTGATATTGAAAAGGAAGTTTTTTATGGGTGAGCTTCGGGCAGAATTTCAAGATAAGGATTCGGTCGAATTATTCAAAATGTGCGTAGTGGAATTTTTGAAAATAGCAGGGGTCCTGGTGCTTTTATTCTGTGCTGTGTGGATTGTTATTAAGCCGGATTTTGGGTACAGTTATGGCGTATTTACGGTAGAGGATCCGATTAGCGGATTTGTGTATTATATAAAGGGTGACGAGGTAGCGGTTAAAAGTCTGGTACATACAGGGCCTGTGAAAGACGGTTATTTGAAGATGCCGGATAGCTTTATGGGGAGACCGGTGACAGAGATAGCTATTCACGGTTGGAGTTCTGATTGGGGCGTTGAAACCATAGAAATTCCGGATAGTGTTACCCTTATTTCCAGTGTCTCCGCGTGGGGAGTGAAGGAAGTTGTGGGTGGTAAAAATGTGCAGCGGATTAGTGTGAGAGCTTTTGAGGATTGCGGAACGCTGACTAAGATTGAATTAGGAGATAAGGTAGAGGAAATTGGAAAATATGCCTTTGTGGGTTGTGCAAATCTCAAGGAGATAGAATTGGGTAATGCAATCTATAAGGTTGAGGAAGGTACTTTTAGTGGCTGCACATCTCTGGAAAAGGTAGAATTGGGATACGGTGTGGAAGTAATAGAAGAGAATGCTTTTAGTGGTTGTAGCGAGCTGATAGAAGTGACACATACCGGAAATCTGGAAAGAATAGAGAAGGATGCTTTTAAGGAGACACCTTGGGCAGAAACAGACGAAGGTAAGGTTTTAATAGAAGCATATCAATAAGGGGGAGCAGGATGAATTATAAGGAAACAAACGCGCAAGACGAACAGTTACAAGAGGAGTATGTAGGGGAGATTTTCATAGATGATCTTTATGCTTATGTCAATGTCCATAATAGTAAAAGCCAGTATTGGGAATACGATAAAGGTCTGGTCGGAGCTTTGAGGGCGCACAAAAATGGGTATCCCACTTTTTGCTGGCAGGCAGCACTTACGGAATCTTTGTGGTTCGTATACCGGGGGATGGTAAAGGAGGCTGTAGCTTTAGATATCATTTCCATGACTTTAATAGGGGTACTGCTACATTTTTCCTGGATTCCGGGTGTTTTGTTCTTTGTGGCAATGTTGATGTTGCGTGGGGTTTTGGGAATCCCACTTTACTATTTGCATATTAAAAAGGCAGTAGAAAAAAGAGGCCTGTTGAGACGTTCTCCGGTGGAGAGTAAAGAGGCAAGGGAAAGTCTGGGAAAAGAAGGAAAGCCTTCTTGGGTCAGAGTTGTTATCTATTTTTTCTTAAAATGCTTTGCGGCAGTGTGTCTGGATAGTATTTTATTTAGCTTTTTTATGTGGTTGCGTGTGTAGGGGAGGATTTATGGAAATTAAAAATTTGGATGCAAAACAAGTTGCAGAATGCATAGAAAAATATCAACCTACCTATGAAAAAAATGTGAAACGCAATCGTTGGAAGGTGGTTTTTATTTTTGTGGGCCTGCTCTTGGTATATCTGTACTTAAGGTTGTTTAACACTGCTGCTTCCATTGAAGATGAATATGGTAAGAGGTCTATATACAGTACTGCCTGGGTGGTTAACTATCGGCCTTCCTTCGGCGGAGAGTCTTATTACTGGTTACGGATGGAAAACTGTCCGTATATGCGAGTTTTGAATGTGGAAGAAGGGGTTGTGTCTTTTGATTTGGAGGGGGAATCTGTCTACAGATATGCCAACGATTTACATAAGGTGAAGCTACCTTCTACCTTGATGGAAATACGCCACAGGTGTTTTGAGGATTGTATCAATTTAAAGACTGTTGAATGGGAACAGGCTCCGAGCGGCGCTTGCATCAGAAGGGAAGCTTTTAAAAATACAGGGATAGAGGAATTCTGTGTTCCAGAGGGTGTTGCATGTATTGAATCGGGAGCATTTGAGGATAATTCTGAGTTGAAAAAAGTGGTTTTGTCGGATTCTGTTTGTAAAATCGGAACAGATGTTTTTGCTAATTGTGCAGAATTGCAGGAGGTCACCTGGTCAGCTTCTTTGAAGTGTATGCCGGGCCGGACTTTTCTGGGCTGTGAAAATTTAAGTGTATTGAATCATACAGAATCTCTTAAGTATATAGATTATGATGCGTTGATTGGCACTTGCATATTGGCAAACCAGCTTCCCGCAAACGTATATTGTTACGGTATGAACGATGGGGGCGTCACAATAAATACAGACGATATCCCATGGCTTGCCGGCTATAAGTACGTGTATGATGCGCAGGGAGAAATTGCATCATTGTCAGAAATGTGCGATATATCATCGGAGGTGTTTAGACAGAAACCGGCGGACGGTAGATTTTGGCTGGATGGCAAGTATTACGGGCTGGACATGACGCTGGACGAATTTGTGGCAAACGGGGACTGGACAATAGATGAAATTTATGAGAATGAAGGGAATTCTTCCACCTATTGTTTGGAGCGGGAATCTGATACAGCAGAGATTACTTTAATTGTGGTTGGTAAAGAAATTGTAGAATACGAATTTGACTCGGATGAATGTAAGGTAATTTTGCCGGATGGTGTAAGTAATTTTGGCATGCCAAGTGCCCGAATTTCCTATTTGTATGGAGAAGATGCTACTGCCGGTTATGTTTGGGAATATAATGCCGGAAGCGAGAATGGGCAAGTATATGTAACGGCATATTATGGCTGGAGCAGTGAGTCTTATGGAATGAGTGGAGTTATTACTATAAGTAAAGTTAAAGAGGATGGAGATTTGTAGGATGCATTTTACAGATGCCAAGGGAATTCTATCCCCTCATGGTGGTATGAATCTATACAGAGGCTGTACTCACGGCTGTATTTACTGTGACAGCAGAAGCAAATGCTATGGATTTACCCATGCTTTTGAAGATGTTGAGGTGAAGCAGAACGCACCTGAGTTGTTGGAAAATGCGTTGCGGTCCAAGCGTAAGAAATGCATGATTGGCACCGGGGCCATGTGCGACCCGTATATGCACTGCGAGGAGCAGTTGCAGCTGACCAGACGGTGTCTGGAGATTATTGAACGTTACGAGTTTGGTGTAGCGATTCAGACTAAATCAAATCGCATTTTAAGAGATTTGGACCTGTTGAAGCGGATTAATGAGAAGGCAAAGTGTGTGGTGCAGATGACATTGACCACTTATGACGAGGAGTTGTGCCGGGTGCTGGAGCCCAATGTATGTACCACAAAAGAACGTTTTGAAGCGTTACAGATTTTTCGCGAGAATGGTATTCCTACAGTCGTATGGCTGTGTCCGATTTTGCCATTTATCAATGATACCCGGGAGAATTTGGAGGGTATTTTGGACTATTGCATCCGGGCAGGGGTGAAGGGGATCATCAACTTTGGAATGGGTGTGACGCTCAGAGAGGGCGACCGGGAATATTTCTATGCTGCGCTGGATAAGCATTTTCCCGGACTTAAAGAAAAGTATCGGGAGAAATACGGAAACGCCTATGAAGTGGTTAGCGACAGGCACGCAGAGCTGATGGAGATATTTGAGGGAAAATGCAAGGCCAATGGTATTATCTGTGATAGAGATGCGTGCTTTCGGTATTTGTATGAGTTGCCGGAGAAGTATGAGCAGATGAGTTTGTTTTGAGGTGGGGAAGCTGATGAGATCGGATGAAGGTATTGATAATTTTTTGAGCGCAAAATAGATTCTCACAGCCAAAACAGAACAAATGTTTGCAAAGCGTATATAGATGTGCTATAATGGGAAAAGCTAATCTATATGCGCTTTTTGTATATTTTTATGAAGGAGAAATTATGGACGGACAGCAGGTGTTCAAACTTCATTCCGAATACAAACCCACCGGCGACCAGCCCCAAGCCATAGCGGACCTGGTAGAAGGCTTCAAACAGGGCAATCAATTCCAGACTTTGCTGGGCGTTACCGGTTCCGGCAAGACTTTCACCATGGCGAATGTCATCGCGGCCTTGAACAAGCCCACTTTGGTAATAGCGCACAATAAGACTTTGGCGGGGCAGCTCTACGGTGAGTTTAAAGAGTTTTTTCCGGAAAATGCGGTGGAGTACTTTGTGTCCTACTACGATTATTACCAGCCTGAGGCTTATGTGCCCTCTTCGGATACTTATATTGCCAAGGATTCATCTATCAATGATGAGATTGATAAGTTGCGTCTGTCGGCCACGGCTTCCTTGACGGAGCGCAGGGACGTGGTTGTGGTAGCCAGTGTGTCCTGCATTTATGGTTTGGGCAGTCCGGACGAGTACCAGGATATGATTGTTTCCCTTCGTCCCGGCATGGAGAAGGACAGGGACAAGGTTTTGCGTGAGCTGGTGGATATTCAGTACACTCGCAATGACATGGACATGCAGCGCGGCACTTTCCGTGTGAGGGGAGATGTGCTGGAGGTGTATCCTGCAGAGGGTGGCGATTATCTGATCCGTATTGAGTTTTTCGGAGATGAGATTGATCGGATTGCCCAGGTGGAGCCTCTTACAGGTAAGGTTCATGCCACCCTGAATCATGTGGCAATTTTTCCTGCGTCTCATTATGTGGTGTCCCAGGACAAGATTAAGACGGCCTGTGACAATATTGAGAAGGAGATGGAGGAGCGGGTACGCTATTTTAAGGGAGAGGATAAGCTCATTGAGGCCCAGCGCATTGCGGAGCGTACCAATTTTGATATCGAGATGCTGCGTGAGACCGGTTTTTGCTCCGGTATTGAGAATTATTCCAGACATTTGACCGGGTCAGCGCCGGGAGAACCGCCCATGACGCTGATGGATTTCTTTAAGGATGATTTTTTGATTATTATAGATGAGTCTCATATGACCATTCCTCAGATTCGCGGTATGTATGCGGGAGACCGTTCCCGTAAGACTACGCTGGTGGACTATGGATTCCGTCTGCCGTCGGCGCTGGATAACAGACCCCTTAATTTCGTGGAGTTTGAGGAGCATATTGATCAGATGATGTTTGTGTCGGCTACGCCCTCTGATTATGAGGCGGAGCATGAGCTTCTGCGCACGGAGCAGATTATCAGACCTACCGGTTTGCTGGATCCGGAAGTGGATGTGCGTCCTGTGGAAGGTCAGATTGATGACCTGATCGGCGCGGTTAATGCAGAGGTTGAAAAGCATAATAAGGTCCTGGTGACCACCCTTACCAAGCGTATGGCAGAGGATTTGACGGCCTATATGAAGGAGGTGGGTATCCGTGTAAAATACCTGCATTCCGATATTGATACTTTGGAGCGTGCGGAGATTATCCGTGACATGCGTCTGGATGTGTTTGACGTGTTGGTGGGCATTAATCTGCTCCGAGAGGGCTTGGATATTCCCGAGATTTCCCTGGTGGCGATTTTGGATGCGGACAAGGAAGGCTTTCTTCGTAGTGCCACATCTCTGATTCAGACCATCGGTCGTGCGGCACGTAATGCAGAGGGACATGTAATCATGTATGCGGATACCATCACGGATTCCATGCAGATTGCCCTGGATGAAACCAACCGTCGTCGTGAGATTCAGATGAAATATAATGAGGAGCATGGCATCACACCTCAGACCATCAAGAAGGCGGTGCGTGAGCTTATCAGCATTTCTAAGGTTATTGCCAAGGAGGAGCTGCGCTTCGAGAAGGATCCTGAGTCCATGAGCCGTCAGGAGTTGGAGAAGCTGATTGCCGACGTACAGAAGAAGATGCAGAAGGCTGCTGCGGATTTGAACTTCGAGGCAGCTGCTGAGCTTCGCGACAAGATGCTTGAGTTAAAGAAGAATTTGAATGAATTGAAAGAGGTATAAGGTGGAAGAAGCAAAGAAAATGCGCCCCCGGGAGTATATCAAGGTGCGCGGGGCCTGTGAACATAATTTAAAAAATATCAATGTAGACATTCCCAGAAATGAGCTGGTGGTGCTGACAGGAATGTCAGGTTCGGGAAAGTCCTCCCTTGCATTTGATACCATTTATGCAGAGGGACAGCGCCGTTATATGGAGTCTTTGTCCTCCTACGCCAGAATGTTTTTGGGGCAGATGGAGAAACCCAACGTGGAGCGTATTGACGGACTTTCGCCGGCGATTTCCATTGACCAGAAATCCACCAACCGCAATCCTCGTTCTACGGTGGGTACCGTGACGGAGATTTATGACTACTTCCGTCTGCTCTATGCCAGAATCGGTATCCCTCACTGTCCCCAGTGTGGACGGGAAATTGCCAAGCAGACAGTGGACCAGATGGTGGACCGGATTATGGAGCTTGGTGAGGGAACCCGTATCCAGCTTTTGGCTCCCGTAGTGCGTGGACGAAAGGGTGAGCATGAAAAGGTATTGGATCGGGCGAAGAGAAGCGGCTATGTGCGTGTGCGTATTGATGGCAACTTGTATGAGCTCTCTGAGGAAATTAAGCTTGAGAAAAACATCAAGCACAATATAGAGATTGTAGTTGATCGTCTGGTGGTAAAAGAGGGTATTGAGCGTCGTCTGGCAGATTCCATTGAGAATGTATTGGGGCTGGCAGAGGGCTTGCTTTTGGTAGATATAATCGATGGGGAGGCTCTGACCTTCAGCCAGAGTTTTTCCTGTCCGGACTGTAATATCAGTATCAGCGAGGTGGAGCCCAGAAGCTTTTCCTTTAACAATCCTTTTGGCGCCTGCCCGGAGTGTGTGGGCCTTGGCTACAAGATGGAATTTGATATTGATCTCATGATACCGGACAAGAGCTTGAGTATCAAGGAGGGGGCGATTGTGGTGACTGGCTGGCAGTCCTGTGCGGACAAGTCCAGTTTTACCAATGCGATTCTTAAGGCTCTTTGTAAGGAGTATGACTTTGACCTGGAGACGCCTTTTGAGCAGTATCCTCAGAAGGTTCAGGACGTTCTTATCTACGGTACGAACGGTAAGGAAGTGGAAGTATATTATGAAGGCCAGAGAGGCCGTGGTATTTATCCGGTGGCGTTTGAAGGACTGATTCGCAATGTGGAGCGCAAGTATAAAGAAACCTTCTCGGAGACCATGAAGCAGGAGTATGAGAGCTTTATGCGTATCACGCCATGTAAGCAATGTAAGGGTATGCGCTTGAAGCAGGAGTCTCTGGCTGTTACCGTGTGCGATAAAAATATTCACGAAGTGACATCTCTGTCAATTCGAGAGCTTCATGATTTTGTAGAAACTATGGAGCTTACCAAGCAACAGCAGTTAATCGGTAAGCAGATTCTTAGGGAAATTCGCGCCAGAGTGCAGTTTTTGGTAGATGTGGGCTTGGAATATCTGTCCTTGTCCAGAGGTACTGCCAGTCTTTCCGGTGGAGAGGCTCAGCGTATTCGTCTGGCGACCCAGATTGGCTCCGGTTTGGTGGGCGTGTGCTATATTTTGGATGAGCCCAGCATCGGCCTGCATCAGCGGGATAATGATAAGCTTTTAAATACGTTAAAAAGTCTGCGTGACTTGGGTAATACACTGCTTGTGGTGGAGCATGATGAGGATACTATGCTGGCGGCAGATTATGTGGTGGATATCGGACCCGGTGCAGGTTCTCATGGCGGAGAAGTGGTGGCCTGCGGTACGGCAGAAGAGATTATGCAGGTGGAGGAGTCTGTCACCGGTAAATATTTAAGTGGTGAGCTTAGGATTCCGGTGCCTGCATCACGCAGAAAGCCCTCCGGCTGGCTTAAGGTGGTGGGCGCGCAGGAGAATAATCTGAAAAATATTGATGTGGACTTCCCCTTGGGAGTACTGACTTGTGTGACAGGTGTGTCAGGTTCCGGCAAGAGTTCTTTGGTCAACGAGATTTTGCATAAGCGTCTGGCAAGGGATTTGAACCGTGCACGTTGTATTCCCGGCAAGCATAAGGCTATCAAGGGACTGGAGCAGCTGGATAAGGTGATTGATATTGACCAGTCTCCCATCGGTCGTACCCCTCGTTCTAATCCGGCTACTTACACCGGAGTGTTTGACCAGATTCGTGATCTGTTTGCTTCCACAGCGGATGCCAAGGCAAGAGGCTACGGCAAAGGCCGTTTTAGCTTTAATGTGAAGGGTGGCAGATGTGAGGCTTGTAGCGGTGACGGTATTATCAAGATTGAAATGCATTTCCTGCCGGATGTGTATGTGCCCTGTGAAGTCTGCGGAGGCAAGCGCTACAACAGAGAAACGCTGGAGGTCAAGTACAAGGGCAAGAGTATTTTTGATGTGCTTGATATGACGGTGGAGGAGGCTATGCCCTTCTTCGAGAATGTGCCTTCTATCCGCCGCAAAATAGAGACCCTTTATGATGTGGGTCTGTCTTATGTGAAGTTGGGTCAGCCTTCCACAACCCTTTCCGGTGGTGAGGCCCAGCGTATCAAGCTGGCAACGGAGCTTTCTAAGCGCAGTACCGGCAAGACTATTTATATTCTGGACGAACCTACTACCGGTCTGCACTTTGCAGATGTACACAAGCTGGTGGATATTCTGCACAGATTGGCTGACGGCGGCAATACCGTAGTGGTAATAGAGCACAATCTGGATGTGATTAAGACTGCGGACTACATTATCGATATTGGTCCGGAGGGTGGTGACAGAGG
>JAZQFO010000211.1:0-11094 GCA_045539535.1 Acetatifactor sp. | reverse complement strand
CCTAAGACCGTTGGCCTCCGACTTTGGTGCTGGACCGCTTCGGCAAGGAGGTTGATTTACGACCTGTGGATCAGGAGCATTTCCGTGTGCGGGCCAAGGTATCTGTCAGCGGACAGTTTTTTGGCTGGCTTGCCGGAATTGGTGTACAAGCAAGGCTTGTGGCTCCCGAGCAGACGGTAAAGGCATACCGGGAATGGCTTGAAAATATATTGTGTGAGAATCAGACACAATAACAGATAAAGAATTTAAGAAGGGAAGAATCATGGAAATCAAAGTATCAAAACGTATGGAGAATTTTGCAGAAGGAATTTTCCAGGTATTAAACGAGAAAAAACAGCAGGTGGAGGCAGAGGGCAGAAAGGTTTATAATTTTTCTGTGGGAACACCTGATTTTAAGCCTGCCAAGCATATCATGGATGCAGTGTGTGAGGCTGCCTCTAAACCTGAAAACTATAAATATTCCTTGCAGGATATTCCTGAACTTACCCAGGCTGTAATCGACAGATATAAGAACCGTTACGGCGTGGATGATTTGAAGCCTTGTGAGATTATGAGCGTGTACGGCTCCCAGGAAGGCATCGCACATATTGGTCTGAGCCTTGTAGATGAGGGGGATGTGGTACTTGTGCCCGACCCCGGTTATCCGATTTTTGCTATTGGACCGGCTCTTGCAGGTGCAAAGATTGCGACCTATGAATTGTATCCGGAGAATGACTATCTGCCGGATTTGGATAAAATTGCGGCAGCATATGGTAAAGCTTCTGCGGATAAGGCAAAGGTAATGATTGTGTCCTATCCTTTGAATCCTATTTGCAAAACAGCTCCGGATTCCTTTTATGAGAAGCTGATTCCCTGGGCAAAGGAGAATGAGATTCTGATCATCCATGATAATGCGTATTCTGACATTATCTATGATGGCAAGGTGGGACGTTCTATTTTGTCTTTTGAAGGAGCCAAAGAAGTGGCAGTTGAGTTTTATTCTCTGTCTAAGTCTTACAACTATACCGGTGCAAGAATGGGCTTTATGGTGGGCAATGAGAAGGTGGTTCAGAACTTCAAAAAGCTCCGTTCCCAGATTGATTACGGTACATTCCTTCCGGTGCAGTATGGCGCAATTGCTGCATTGAACGGTCCGGATGATATGATTAAAGAGCAGTGCAAGCAATATGAAGCCCGCAGAAATGCCCTTTGTGACGGCTTTACGGCTTTGGGCTGGACATTTGAGCGCAGTCAGGGCACTATGTTTGCCTGGAGTAAGATTCCCGAGAGCTTTGCCGGGGATGATGTAAAGTTTGTTATGGAAATGTTGGAGCGCACAGGTGTGCTTTGTACTCCTGGTAGCAGCTTCGGTGAATTGGGCAAGGGTTATGTAAGATTTGCGCTTGTACTTCCGGAAGAAGTAATTGCGGAAGCGCTGGCGGCAGTAGAAAAAAGCGGTATTTTATCGTAAAAACACGTAGTCAAGAATAAATTGTTAAAAAGGTGTCTAAATTTTAGATGCCTTTTTTGTTACTTTTTTTATGCCCGCTTTCATTGACAAGACAAGATTTGCACCTTATACTAAAACATAAGCGCGACACAATATCTTGTTTTATTGAATTAAATAACACCATATATTGTATCGAGTCGGCGTGCCTGTAGGTTCGAAGTAGGCACGCATGTTTTGTCTCTGAGGGGGCAAATTATCTTTCAGAGATGCAAGTAACCTACGTAATTGGATCAGACAAAGGAAGGAAGCAAAGATGAGCAGTAATTTTGATCAGACCACCTCGAATATTAATTTTGGCGTAGAGTATAAGCCTGAGCGTACCGTTTATGTTATCAAGAAGGACGGCAGCAAAGAGGCTTTTAATGTGCAAAAGGTTATTAATGCGGTAGGGAAGAGTGCATACAGAGCCCTTACCCGTTTTACAGAGGAAGATGAGCGTAAAATCTGCCAGTTTGTTGTTGATAAGGTAAATGAGCTTGAAGTGGACGAGCTTCCCATTCCTATTATGCACAATATCGTTGAGAGTGCACTGGAGCAGGTGAAGCCTGTGGTTGCAAAAAGTTACCGTGACTACCGCAACTACAAGCAGGACTTCGTGCGTATGCTGGATGATGTATATAAAAAGAGCCAGTCTATCATGTATATCGGAGACAAGGAGAATGCCAATACGGACTCTGCCCTTGTGTCCACCAAGAGAAGCCTTATTTTCAATCAGTTGAACAAGGAGCTTTATCAGAAGTTTTTCCTAACTACAGAGGAGATTCAGGCTTGCAGAGACGGTTATATTTATGTTCATGACATGTCTGCGAGACGTGATACCATGAACTGCTGTCTGTTTGATGTTCAGAATGTTTTGACCGGCGGTTTTGAGATGGGTAATATCTGGTACAATGAGCCCAAGAGTCTGGATGTTGCATTCGATGTTATCGGAGACATTGTTCTCAGTGCGGCAAGCCAGCAGTACGGCGGGTTTACCGTGCCCAGTGTGGACTTGATTCTGGAGCCCTATGCAGAGAAGTCCTATGCCCGCAATATTGAGAAATATAAGAGACTGGGTATTGATGATGCCACTGCAGAGGCGGAGAGCTATGCGGATGTAACCAAGGAATTTGAGCAGGGCTTCCAGGGATGGGAGTACAAGTTTAATACTGTGGCTTCCAGTCGTGGTGACTATCCTTTTATTACTGTGACAGCAGGTACCGGAACCGGCAGATTTGCCAAGCTGGCTACGATTACGATGCTTAATGTACGTAGAAAGGGACAGGGTAAGAAGGATTGTAAGAAGCCTGTTTTGTTTCCTAAGATCGTATTTTTGTATGATGAGAATCTTCACGGCCCCGGCAAGGAGCTGGAGGATGTATTTGAGGCGGGTGTAGAGTGTTCTGCCAAGACCATGTATCCTGACTGGCTGAGCCTCACCGGTAAGGGATATGTGGCAAGTATGTACAAGCAGTATGGCAGAATTATTTCCCCCATGGGCTGCAGAGCATTCCTGTCTCCCTGGTATGAGAGAGGCGGGATGCATCCTGCGGATGATCAGGATAAACCTGTATTTGTGGGCCGTTTTAATATCGGTGCCGTTTCCTTGCATCTGCCTATGATTTTGGCAAGAGCACGCAAGGAGAGCAGAGATTTCTTTGAACTTTTGGATTATTATCTGGAGCTGATTCGTCAGTTGCACATTCGTACTTACGCATATTTGGGAGAGATGCGTGCATCCACCAATCCCCTTGCATACTGTGAGGGAGGTTTCTTGGGCGGTAATTTAAAGCTTACCGACAAGATTAAGCCTTTGCTGAAGGCTGCAACTGCAAGCTTTGGATTTACAGCGCTGAATGAGCTGCAGGAGCTTTATAACGGCAAGTCTCTGGCAGAGGATGGCGAGTTTGCAGTATCTGTTATGGAGCATATCAACAAGCGTATTAACGAGTTTAAGGAGGCTGATGGCAACCTTTATGCAATTTACGGTACGCCTGCGGAGAATCTGTGCGGTTTGCAGGTAAAGCAGTTCCGTAAAAAATACGGTATTATTGAGGGCGTTTCTGACAGAGAGTATGTTTCTAACAGTTTTCACTGTCATGTGACAGAGGATATTACACCTATTCAGAAGCAGGATTTGGAGGACAGATTCTGGGATTTGGCTAATGGCGGCAAGATTCAGTATGTGAAATATCCCATTGATTACAATATCGAGGCTGTAAAGACTCTGATTCGCAGAGCAATGGAAATGGGATTTTATGAGGGTGTCAATCTGTCTTTGGCATACTGTGATGATTGCGGACATCAGGAGCTTGAAATGGATGTATGTCCCAAGTGCGGAAGCAGCAATCTGACCAAGATTGACAGAATGAACGGCTATCTTTCCTATTCGCGCGTCCATGGAGATACACGTTTGAATGACGCTAAGATGGCGGAAATTGCCGAAAGGAAGAGTATGTAGGAATGAGATATCACAACATAACGAAAGATGATATGTTAAACGGTGACGGTCTGCGGGTGGTGCTTTGGGTGGCAGGCTGCAATCACTGTTGTAAGGGATGCCAGAATCCTTTGACCTGGGATCCGGATGGCGGACTTTTATTTGATGAAGCAGCGAAGGCTGAGATTTTTGAACAGTTGGATAAATCCTATATTTCCGGAATTACATTTTCCGGCGGAGATCCCCTCCATCCCACTAATCGTTTGGATGTAAGGGCATTGATGGAAGAGATTAAACAAAAATATCCGGACAAGACTATTTGGCTTTATACCGGCGACAGCTGGGAGAAAATACTGCATTATCCCATGATGCAGTATGTGGATGTGGTGGTAGATGGAGAGTTCCATTTGGAGGAGCGGGATGTGAAGCTTCTTTGGAAGGGCAGTCGCAATCAGCGTGTCATTGACGTGAAGAAAACCTTAAAGCAGACAGATCCCACCAGACCTATCTTGCATTGCCCGGATTATTCTGATCCCAGAGATGCAATGCCCAGAGGGCAACAAAGTACAGCGGTTTCATCTTGCATGCTGTAAAGTTGTAGTTACATAAGGAGAATTGTGATGCAGAGAATTGCGCAGTTTTTTAAAGTGAGCGAGGAGAACTTCATGAATGCCATGAAGGAAGATTTCCCCCAGTATACAGAAGAGGATATCAGGGATATGTATGAATCCTTGAGCCTTCCAAAGCGTGCTACCAAGGGCAGCGCTGGCTATGACTTCTATGCACCTTTTGCTTTTTCCCTTCCCCCCGGGGCCACCATTAAGATTCCTACGGGAATTCGTGCTAAAATGGAGGAAAACTGGGTGCTTAAGATTTATCCCAGAAGCGGACTTGGTTTTAAGTTCCGCCTGCAGATGAATAATACAGTTGGTATTATTGACAGTGACTATTATTATTCTGACAATGAAGGTCATATTTTTGTGAAGATGACCAATGATTCCAATGAGGGAAGAACCGTGGATGTAACTGCCGGTATGGGTTTGGTACAGGGTATCTTTTTGGAGTACGGTATTACTGTTGATGATGATGCAGATGGTATCAGAAACGGCGGTTTTGGCAGTACCACTACCAATTAAATGTATAGAATAAGCAAGTCCTTTTCGGGCGACACTAAATAAATCAAACTATAAAAGGTTTGAGAGATTAGTGTAGCGCGGGAGGGACTTTTTGTATGCAGCGGGTTTCATGCAATTTAACACAGAATATAGATTATATGAATCGTGTTCTGAATGTGGAGAAGAATTTTGATGTGGTACATCGCACCATGACCATTGGCGATAAAGATGCTTGCATGTATCTGATAGATGGATTTTGTAAGGATGATATTTTACAGAAGCTTTTGCAGTATTTCATGGATATGAAACCGGAGGATGTGCCCGCGGACGCCCATGAACTTGTTAAGGCATATATTCCGCATATAGAAGTGACGGTGGAGCAGGACTACGAAAAATTAAAAGTGTCTTTATTGTCCGGTATGTTTGTGTTGTTTGTGGAAGGGTATGACAGTGCAATTCTGGTAGACAGTCGCACCTATCCTGCACGTAGCGTGGAGGAGCCGTCCAAGGATAGGGTTTTAAGAGGTTCTAAGGATGGATTTGTGGAAACCATTGTGTTTAATACCGCATTGATAAGGCGAAGGATTCGCAGTGAGAAGCTACGCATGGAGATGCTAAATGCAGGAGCGTGTTCTCATACAGACATTGTGCTTTGTTATATGGAGGACAGGGTTGATAAAGATTATCTGGAGGAGCTTCGAGGCAAGATCAACGGCATCCGCACAGAAGCGCTGACCATGAATCAGGAGAGTTTGGCTGAGGCGATTTATAAAAGAAAATGGTTTAATCCTTTTCCAAAGTTTAAATATACAGAACGGCCGGATACGGCAGCTGCACAGATTCTGGAGGGGAATATTGTGATACTTGTGGATACATCCCCTTCAGCTATGGTGGTTCCAACTACGATTTTTGATATAATTGATGAGGCGGACGACTATTATTTTCCGCCTATAACCGGTACGTATTTAAGGCTCACACGTTTTTTGATTGCTTTGCTTACCTATCTGATGACACCTACATTTTTGCTGCTGATGGATTATCCCAATCTGATTCCTGCCGGGTTTGAGTTCATAGCCTTGAAGGAGCCGCCGAATGTACCACTATTGTGGCAGTTCTTGATACTGGAGCTGGCCATAGATGGTTTAAAACTGGCAGCTATTAGTACACCGAATATGCTGAGTACACCATTGAGTGTTATGGCGGCACTGGTTTTGGGTGAATTTTCGGTAAACAGTGGATGGTTTTCGGCGGAAGTAATGTTGTATATGGCATTTGTAGCGATTGCCAATTATACCCAGGCCAATTTTGAATTAAGCTATGCGTTAAAATTTATGCGTATATTAAATTTAATTCTGACAGATGTTTTTGGCTTGTGGGGATATGTTGCGGGAATAGTAATTGCCATTGTGGCGGTGCTTTTAAACCGCACGGTTTCCCACAGAAGTTATAGCTATCCCTTAATTCCGTTTAATGGCAGGAAGCTTTTAGATATTTTGTTGCGTCGCAGATTGCCCGGAACCGTACAAAACAAAGAATAAAATGTATGTAAGAATTGCATCCTGACAAAGTTTGTGATATAATTAACAAAAACGGAATATGAATGAACGAGGAGAATAAAGGTATGTTTAAGATTACGACGGACAGTACGGCGGATTTGCCGGAGGATTATCTGCGCGCCAATAATATTGCTTGTATTAATCTTAGCTATATTATAGACGGCGTCACTTATGGTCAGGGAATGGAGATGTCCTCCAAGGCATTTTTCAAAACCATGCGTGACGGTAAAATGCCTACCACTTCACAGGTGAATCCTGAGGAAGCTAAGAATTTTTTTGAAACAGTCATTGCGAAGGATAAAGAGATTTTGCATTTTGCTTTTTCATCAGGATTGAGCGGAAGCTATAACAATACAAGACTGGCTGCTCAGGAAGTGATGGAAGCGCATCCTGATTGTAGAATTGAGGTTGTGGATACCCTTTGTGCTTCTATGGGTGAGGGGCTTTTGGTGCATAAGGCAGTACAGCTTAGGAACCAAGGCAAGACCATGGACGAGGTGTTAGAGTGGGTAAATGCCAATGTTTTAAACGTAGTACACACCTTTACGGTGGATGATTTAAATCACTTGTATCGAGGCGGCCGTGTAAGCAGAAGTGCCGCAATTCTTGGTACGCTGGCAGGAATCAAGCCTATTCTTCATGTGGACAATGAAGGACATCTGATTAATATTGACAAGGTGAGGGGGCGTAAGAAATCCCTGCTTTCCTTGGTGGATTATATGGAACAGAAGACGAAGAATTATCCGGAGAAAAATGATATGGTTATGATTACGCATGGAGATGCGTTTGAGGATGCTTGCTTTGTCAAGGATAAAATCCGTGAACGTTTGGGCGTTGAGAACTTTATGATTAATGATTTGGGTCCTGTAATCGGAGCGCATACCGGTCCGGGCTTGATTGCATTGTTTTTCATGGGGACAGACAGATAAAATAGCACCAAAAGAATTCCCTCTCATACAATAAAACAAAAAGTATGAGAGGGAATTTTTATGCAAAGTATTAAATGTGATGAATGTTCCTTACACACAGAAACCGACAGATTCCCTGTTGGAATGGCTTATGTTCCATGGCAACGATTTGAGGGAATCTATGAGGATTTGGATAAGGCATTTTGCGTAGGCACTATTTTTCCTGAGTTAAATAAACCGTTTACAGGAAGGAGATGTGTATAATGAATGATATGATGCAGATGCTGAAAGACATTAATGTTGTAGATTTTACTGTGGTTGAGTTAACGCTATTCCTGGATACACATCCCTGTGATCGTGCGGCAATTGAGTATTTTAACCATTATAATCGGATTAGAACACAGCTTAAAAAAGAGTTTTCCAGAAATTATTATCCTCTTACGCTGGATTATGCAGAAAGTAACCAGACATTCAGATGGGCTGAGGCGCCCCTGCCTTGGGAAGGAGGGTGTAGATAATGTGGACTTATGAAAGACGATTGCAGGTTCCTGTAAATATCAAAGAGCCCAATGCCAAGTTGGCGCAGGTGATTATTTCTCAATTTGGCGGGCCTGACGGTGAATTAGCGGCCAGTATGCGTTATCTGTCCCAGCGATATTCTGTGACAGACCGCAAGGTGGCAGGACTTCTTACCGATATCGGTACGGAAGAATTGGCCCATCTCGAGGTTGTGGGTGCCATTGTGCATCAGTTGACCAGAAACCTTTCCATGGAAGAAATTGAAAAGAGTGGCTTTGACAAATATTATGTGGATCATACGCTTGGTGTATGGCCTCAGGCTGCGGGTGGCGTTCCCTTTAATGCCTGTGAGTTCCAGGTTAAGGGAGATGTGATCACTGATTTGGTGGAGGATATGGCTGCAGAGCAGAAGGCGCGTTCCACCTATGACAATATTCTTCGTTTGATCAAAGATCCTGATGTGTGTGAGCCCATTCGTTTCTTGAGGCAGCGTGAAATTGTGCACTTCCAGCGTTTTGGTGAAGCACTTCGCATGACTCAGGACAGCTTAAATGCTAAGAATTTCTATGCATTTAATCCCGGGTTTGACATGTGTGAAAAATAAGTGAGAATCTTAACTGGAAATATTTGCTTGACAGATGAATTGGTAAGTGATTAAATATTATCATTAAGACCATCCCATGAGGGAGTAGCGAGCGTTGAACGTAGCAAGTCAACATACTGGCGAAGAAGCCTGGCTTGTTTTAAATCGCGAGACTCATGTATAGTATGAAACTATGCATGGAGTCTATCTATCTGCAAGATTGAACCAAGTATAGTTTTGTACTATACTTGGTTTTTTTTCATAATTAAATAGCGGAGGAATGTTTTATGGAGTGGAACATGATTTTCTTTTTTAACAGTGTACTCTTAGGAGTAGGCTTGGCGATGGACGCCTTTTCGGTGTCTTTGGCAAATGGTCTGAATGAGCCCGGTATGAAAAAAAGTAAAATGTGCGGTGTTGCTTTGGTTTTTGCTTTTTTTCAGGCGCTGATGCCCATGCTCGGTTGGGTGTGCGTACATACAATTGTGCAGTATTTCCGGACATTTGAGAAATTTATTCCTTGGATTGCACTTATTTTACTGGTGTTTATCGGAGGTAAGATGCTTTTGGAAGGTATCAGAAATAAGGAGGAAGAGGAGGAAGTGGCCGGTGTAGGAATGACTGCACTCTTGGTGCAGGGGGTTGCAACCTCTATAGATGCCTTGTCTGTTGGCTTTACAATCTCAGAATATGGGCTTGCAATGGCTCTTGTATGTGCACTGATTATTGCAGTGGTGACCTTCTTTATCTGTATGGCCGGTATCGCCATTGGTAAAAAGGTCGGAACCAAATTTGCAGGCAAAGCTGCCATCCTGGGCGGTGCAATACTGATATTCATCGGTATAGAGATTTTTGTGACAGGTGTATTCTAAGCGAAATAATGTGGACATTTCGGTAAAAAAGAGGTATTCTGTTAATAAGTACATAGATATTGGATGTGCCAGGGGAGGATACTGACATGAGTACAGAGAAAAGCAGAATCAAAAAGGATGTGAAGACCAAGATGAAAGCCAAATATAAAGCAAAGGTAAAACGCATCAGACGTTTCAAAAGAGGTGTGGCGCTTGTTGTGTCTACAATGGTTCTATGTACAGGTGCTTTTGGTGCATTGATATATTGCTTTATGAATTTCAAAGGTGAAGTAAAGGATAAGTATCAGTCCGGTGCCGCTATGGGTGATGTACTCGTGGGTACCAATCATATTCTGGTAAAGACCTGGTTTGGTGAGAAGGATTTCTGTGTTGACGATGCCACCTACAATCAAGTGGAAGTTGGACAAACCTATTCTTTTAGGAAAAATACCGGAAATGATTGGGTTAAGGTGCAGCCCCGGCCTGTGAAGGAGCTTGAAGAAGTATAAATTAATTAGCTAAAGCACGCATTTTTTTTGAATTGTGTGCTTTTTTTAGATGATAAGCAATTCTAAAACGGCTTGTAATCTAAAAAAACTGTATTTTTTTCTGAAAAAGCCTATAAACAGGGTTTGAAATCTAAAGAATTAAAACAGATTATCAAATATAATATGATTAACGGTAATATATACAAGCTTTCCGGGCATAGCAATGAGTAAAGCTTCCCGGGGAGAGAAGTATGATTGCTGAGTGGATTGCAAGGCTGGATGAATGGATATGGGGCTCATGGCTTTTGGTACTTATGTTGGGAACCGGCGTCTGGTTGATGTTACGACTCGAGTTTTTGCCGGTGCGCCGATTAGGGTATGCGCTTGGATGCGTATTTAAACCGAAAAAGAGCAATAAGGCTAAGGGAGTTACCCCGTTGGCATCTCTGGCCACAGAGCTTGCGGCAACCATAGGAACAGGGAATATAGTGGGGGTTGCCACAGCGATGGTACTCGGCGGCCCGGGAGCTTTGTTTTGGATGATGGCAGCAAGTCTTTTGGGGTTGGCAACCAAGCTTGTAGAAAGTACCCTTTCTGTGAAGTATCACGTATTCAATGAGCGTGGTGAACGGGTAGGTGGCCCTATGTATATTCTTAAGCATGCGCTACCTTGCAGAAAAGGGAGAAAAGCCGGCTTGTTTGGAAGTGTTCTTGCTTTTTTTTATGCGCTTTTTGCCGTGGCTGCATCTCTGGGAATGGGTAACATGACCCAGTCCAATTCCATAGCAGAAGCGTGCAAGGTGACTTTTGATATTCCGGTTGCTGTCACCGGACTGGTGGTTACTATTATTACGATTCTGGTGGTGCTTGGGGGTATAGGCAGTATTGCTAAGGTGTCACAGGTGTTGGTGCCTGTAATGGGAGGTTTTTATCTGTTGGGTACCTTGGGTGTGGTTTTAGCCAATTTGGAGCATATACCGGCCGGAATTAGCACTATTTTGATTATGGCTTTTGCGCCGGAGGCGGTGACAGGAGGCTTTCTTGGTAATTTGACGGCAACAGCGTCCATGTCCGTGGGGCAAGCAGTTCGAATGGGTGTGTCCAGAGGAGTGTTTTACAATGAAGCCGGTCTTGGTGCGGCAGGAATTACAGCTGCTGCCACGGAC
>JAZQFO010000210.1:0-14997 GCA_045539535.1 Acetatifactor sp. | reverse complement strand
GAAGCGGTCCAGCACCACACCCACCAAACGGTTGGGAAACTCCATGGTTACCGTCTCCTCTTCTCCGCTAAACATACCAAAATTCTTATTGCTATAGGCAGCTATATCCAACTCCTTAAAATGCTCAAGGCCCTCTCTTTTCTCATCGAGAATCTCCACACTGCCCACCTTATCCACACGATAATGCTTTAAAATACCGTTTGCGGCATCATAAGCCACCAGATAATAGTTCTCCTCACGCCAAATCAAAGCCCAAGGACTAACTTTACGCTTCTCTCCCTTAGGTACAAGCGCCTTTTTCAGGTTCCACTCCAAATAAGTAAATGCAATTTGCTTATTTTCCTGAATGGCCCTGTGCAGATAATCTATATTATAATAAATACTCTCATTCTCTGTCTTTACTCTTCCGGCCACATACACCTGACGCTGCAGCTTACCTGCGTCATGCTTGCCAGCAATCTGCTCCAGTTTCTTAATCAATTCCCTGGATTTCTTGGTGGTAATAAAACGCGAGGACTGCACCGCATCCACCAAAAGCTTCAGCTCCGCAATTTCAAAATCACGGCTTGCCAAATAATAACCGCCACCCCTGCGGTTAGAAACCTGAATTATGTCATATCCAAAATCAATTAACGCCGCAATATCAGCATAGATGGTTTTCCGCTCACAGTTAATCCCCTCCTGACTTAGTCGGTCAATAAGCTGTGCTGTAGTCATGGGATGGTTCTCGTCTGTATGCTCCTCCAAGAATTTGATGATATATAACAGCTTCAGTTTTTGTCCTTCTGATTTCGCCATAGCATTCCCTCATCCTAATATGTATCCAATCAAGTCCTGTCTATCTCCAAAATCCCATATATCTCTTCCAGATGGCTGATTTCAAAATCCGGCTTATAATCCTCATAGACCTTCCGCATTCCCGGTTCCATTTCAAAAATACCGGGCTCCCTATACCAACAAGTGGGAATTCCATACTGTACCCCACCCTTAATATCACTGGTCAGAGAGTCTCCTACAATCAACAACGCAGCCTTTGAAATCTCATTTGCGCCAGCCCCTATCACCGACATACAATAATCAAAAAATCCGGTCTGGGGCTTGGGCGTACCAATCTGTTCCGAAATAAAAATACCATCCATCAAATCATACAAGCCGGATATTCGCAATTTATTCTCCTGCACGGAAGTTACACCGTTGGTGATGACGTACTGCTTTACTTTGCCCTTTAAGGCTTTACATATTTCTATAGAATTATCGATGTACTTATAGGTATTGGATAAGGTATCCAAATACTCCGTGCGGAACTTTTCCACATTCACTCCTTGAATCCCATACTCATCAAACAGATCCGTAAACCTTCTTACATGCAATTCCTCCTTGGTCACCAGACCAAGCTCCAGTTTTTTCCAATAGCTATCATTAATCTGTGAATAACGGGCAATCATCTCGTCCGTAACCGAAACACCCACATTCTTAAGACACCCCGATATGGCTATCCGCTGGGCATAGACAAAATCCAGAAGCGTTCCGTCCACATCCCACAAAACTGCTTGAAATCTCCCCATGTTCCATCCTCCATAGAAAGTATAAAAGAGCTTCCGCTGCCCTGGCAGCAGAAACCCTCTACAATCTTTGATACGAATTAATTGTCAGCCTGCACTTCCTCCACAGCCTGCTCATTTACAGTTTTTGCATCGGAACGCTTACGAAGGGTTATACCCAATGTAATCGCAACAGCACCTACAACCACAAAGACAATCATCAACATAAGGTAAGATGCAAAACTATTTACAAATGCCATAACAAACTCCTTTCCGATTAGCCTAAAGAGACTCCATCAGCATATCTTATATCAGTATAAATCTTTTCATCAAAACCGTCAAGACTGCCAGACCCCGGTTTCCATAAAGCGCTGCGCACGTTTCATAGCTAATTCGGTCACTTCCGGCTCATATCCGATAATTTCCAAAAGCCTTATGGCATTTCTGGTGGTTGCTTTCCCCTCCAAAAGCTTGTACTGGAAAGAAATATCGCCATTTCGAATTTCTTCTTCAAAATGATAGTTGTCATAATCCGCCTTTAACAGCTCCGTCATCTCGATATCATGGGTAGCTGCAAAACAAAGCACATTTTCCGCGCCAAGACTTTTTAATATCTGGGTAGATGCCGCTATTCTTTCTACTGTGTTGGTGCCTCTAAGCACTTCGTCCACAAAACAAAGAACCTGCTGTCCCTTTCTACGGGCATCCAGAATACGCTTAAGAGCCTTAATCTCCACAATATAATAGCTCTCTCCCCCCTCTAAGTCGTCCCGAAGTGCCATGGAAGAATATATGGACCACACAGATGACTGATATACCTTCGCTGCACAGGTATGAATGGTCTGGGCCATGATTGCATTTACTGCCACCATTTTTAAGAAAGTGGATTTGCCGGAGGCATTGGAACCGGTGAGCAAAACACCTCGATTTGCACAAATGCTGTTTTTTACAGGATTCTCCAAGAGGGGATGGTACCCTTCCTCAATTCTGACAACCAACTCATCTTCTGAAGGCTTTGGCACACAATAACCATGTTTCAGACTCATACGGAAAGACCCCACCGAAATGGCAGCCTCCATAAGCCCCAGCACAGTAATCAATTCATCCACTGTCTTTGTCTCTCGGCGCAGTTGCTTTAACATTCTGTTAAACACAATCATGTCCACATGGAAAATCATGCGCAGATAATCCAAAACCACCTCCAAAGGATTGCCGGAGGACTTGGGATTACCGATAGAGGCAACCAGGCCAAAACCGGTACTGATGCCCTTTAACCCTGCCAGGCATGAGTTTATCTGTTGCATTTCTCTTTCACAAGCCGCGAGGGAAAGTTTACTGATCTTCTCTGCACTTAGAATCAATCTGGTCACATAAGCAAAGCTTACGATATAGGACTCAATTTCCTTTTTTTCCTTAAAATACGTAAGTATCTGATATACACATAAACAGCTGATTCCCGCTATAGCAATAGACAAATCGAAGAACAATAGGATTATCAACGGAATATACAATCCGTTCATCAGAAAATTTTTCTTGTTATTGCGTTCTCCCAGATAATCCAGATTGTCAATATAATCATACAGGGAATACTTGCCGGTGTAACCCAGTTCACTTAACACAAACTGAAGCGATACCCGCTCATTCTCATGCTCTGCAAACCACTGCACCAAATCCTCGAAGTGTTCTAACTCTGCTTCTTCTGCACCTATGGTGTGCAAGCGATAATACAAATATTCTTCGCCGGTGGCAGAAAGGGTGTAATTCATGCGTTTGAATACATCTTCCATATTCAGATCATTCCAAGTAATGTCGTCTATCTGCCCATCCTCTTGATGTCTTTTGTAATATCCCGGAATATGCGCACTATTCTCCATTGTGTATTTCCTTGTAGGCAGCTTGCCAAAATTCTCATACAAAGACTGTATAAAGCGCTTTTTTCTTTTCTTATCCTCGTAAGCCTCCCGCAGGAAAACCACCATCAAAAACAAAAATAGTGCTACTGTCAGAACGAAATACTCCATTTACTTCCATACCTTTCAAAACTCACAAGAAACACCCCGACAGCCACACTACCGGGGTGTTTTCATTCCAATTATTATTCACAAACTATTTATTATACTGCCAAGAAAAACTTCACAAGGAAGATCAAAGAAAGCACCATGGTCAGAACAGATACATCTTTGGCCTTGCCGGTGAAAATTTTAATTACAGTGTATGCAATCAGACCAATACCGATAGCATGTCCGATGGAACCGGATACAGGCATAGAAATCAGCATCAATGCCACAGGCACCGACTGGCTGATATCATCAAAATTAATATTTTTAAGACCTGTAATCATAAGCACGCCTACATAAATGAGCGCTGAAGATGTTGCAGCTGCAGGAATAATTGCCGCAATGGGGGCAAGGAACATACAAGCAAGGAACATCACTCCTGTAGTAAGCGCCGTCAGACCAGTTCTTCCGCCCGCCTCCACACCGGATGCAGACTCAATAAAGGTGGTTACAGTAGATGTACCCGTAGCAGCACCTGTCACGGTACCCACAGCATCTGCAAGCAAAGCTTCCTTCATCTTAGGCATCTTGCCCTCTTTATCAAGCATACCTGCACGGCTGGCAGTACCTACTAAAGTACCGATGGTATCAAACATATCAATAATACAGAAGGTAACCACCAACGTGATCACGGTAAACCAACCAATCTCTACGAAACCTGCAAAATTAAACTTAAACAAGGTAGTTGCTGCCATGTCTGCAAAAGGAGGTATAAAAGATGCTCCAGCAAGTGCAGCAAAAGGATTGGTGCCGAGGAAAATAGCCTGTCCCGCCCAATAAACAATACTTGCAACCAACATACCGATAATTACAGCAGCTTTGATGCCCTTCTGTGCAAGAATCACGATAACAAACAAGCCTACAAACATGGTTACAACCGTAAGAACCATCGCAGCATAACCTGAGCCCATGCCGGTCTGTGCCACACCGGGTGTCAACGCACCAAAGAAATCTCTCATGGCATAGAAAGGACCACCGGTTTCAGAATAGATGCCCGCATTGGAACCCAAACCAATATTCATCAGCATCATACCGATTGCAGGTGAGATACCCAGACGCACACCCAAAGGAATGGCATCCACAATCTTCTCTCGAATACTGAACACGGAAAGAACAATAAATACCAGACCTTCAATAAGAATGATACACAAAGCTGCCTGGAAGGACGCAAGATAGGTCATTCCGGTCATTGCCACAATATTGGTAACTACAACCGCGAAAAAGCTGTTAAGTCCCATACCGGGTGCCATGGCAAAAGGCTTGTTGGCCGCAAACGCCATCACAAACATACCCATGGCCGACGCAATACAAGTTGCCATAAATACGCCATTCCAAAGATTACCGCCCTCTGCACCAAAATTGGTCAACAGATTAGGATTCAAGGCGATGATATACGCCATGGTCATAAAGGTGGTGAGTCCGGCAATAATCTCCGTTTTTACATTGGTACCATTCTCTTTGAGTTTAAAGATTTTCTCCAGCATTGCAAACCTCCTGTTTTTATTATTTATTGTTTTGAATTAACTTTATAATTCCGATAATATTCTCCGCAAAATTTCATTGCATTTCTTGTAAATCATCTCGGGACTTTCTCCCACATTATAAGAGCCGTCCTTGTAAAGTATTTTGCCATTTATCATGGTCATCCGTACATTGGCTTTGCTGCCGCTATAGACCAGATTTCCCACAATATTGTGCTCCGGCTGCATATTGGGCTGATGCAAATCAATCAGCACCATGTCCGCATATTTTCCCTTTACCAAAGTATCTGCCTTATTAAGACGCATGGCTTTTGCTCCGTGAACGGTAGCCATACGAAGCACTCTTTCAGCACTTAAGGAAGCCGCATCCTGCTCTCTGACCTTGCTAAGACCTGCCACCAGGAACATTTCTCTGAACATATCCAGGCAATTATTGCTGGCAGGTCCATCCGTACCAATGGATACAGGAATCTTGCGCCGCTCAAACTCCGCAATCGGAGCGATTCCGCTGGCCAATTTCAGATTGGATGCAGGATTAGTAATCACATGAAGCCTGCGCATACGAAATACATCCATATCCTGAGGCGTCATATGTACACAGTGAAAACCGCCTCCGCCAAATTCAAACATACCTAAGGAATCCAAAAACATGGTCGGCGTCATGCCGTATCTGGCTTTGCACTCCTCCACTTCCTTGACAGTCTCTGCCAAGTGTGTATAAACAGGCGTCTTATATCTGTGAGCAAGCTCGGAAACCCTGCACAAAAGTTCCTTAGAACAGGTATATTCTGCATGAAAGCCTAACTGATAGCTAATCAGTGAATTACGCTTATTCCATTTATGATACTCTTCCTCCACCTGCTCTATGGACGACACGAAATTATTCAAGCCGGGCACCAGCACACAGCGCATGCCCATATCCAAGCAGCTTTCTGCCACAGCAGAGGGATTCACATACATATCAAATATCGAAGTCACACCACTGCTTAAGTACTCAAGCACAGCAAGCTTCGTCAGTTCATAAATATCATCCTCTGTAAGATGTGCCTCCATGGGAAAAATCGCCTCATTCAACCAGCGTTCCAAAGGCAAATCATCTGCATAAGAACGAAGGAATGTCATGGCCGAATGGGTGTGTGCATTCTTAAATCCGGGCATCAGCAGATTCCCCTGGCAGTCCATCTGAATATCCCAATCAATGCGGGGCGTATCTACCCCCTCCCAATCCGCCGCAAGCTCCTCTTTTGAGGCAACGCAGACAATTCTTTCGTTCTTAATCCAGACCTCTCCCTCAAAGACCGGTCTATGCTTCTCCATTGTGAGAATTTTCGCATTATATAACCGAATATTCATTGAATTGACGCACCTCCGAATCCATACGGCAAAAGCTCTTTCAGACGATAGATTTGATATTCTGCTTCACTTTTTATAACCAAAACAAGAAAATCTTCTCCACCAAACTCCTGCATTACCTGCCTGCATACACCGCAGGGATATGCATAATCCCGAGGATTTTGTCCCTCCATGCCACCGGCAATGGCAATAGCAGTAAACTTACGTTTCCCCTCGCTTACCGCTTTAAAAAATGCAGTCCGCTCCGCACAGTTGGTAGCTCCGTAGGAAGCATTTTCTACATTACAACCGGTATAAACCGCTCCATCGGCACACAAAAGAGCGGCACCCACCTGATAATGGGAATAAGGAGCGTAAGCATTGTCCCTGGCCTGCAGAGCAGCACGCGCCAGCGTTTTTACTTGTTCCTCAGAAATGATTTTCTCCACGTCTCCACTCCTATACAAAACGTTTGATACTCTCCGTCACCAATTTCTCGAATGCAGGAGCCGTTTTATCAGCTGCTTCTTGTACTTCTTTATGATTCAGAGGATTTGGCGACAACCCTGCCGCCAAATTGCTGATACAGGAAATACCGCAAATGCGCATTCCGCAATGTCTTGCAGCAATGGCCTCCACAACCGTACTCATACCCACAGCATCACAGCCAAGCACACGCAGCATCTTCACATCTGCAGGAGACTCATAGGAAGGGCCGGTCATCTGCGCATAAACACCTTCCTGCAAGTAAATCCCATTCTCTCTGGCTGCCTCCAGAATCATTCCGGAAAGCTTTTTATCATACACTTCACTCATGTCAGGGAATCTGGTTCCCAGTTCTTCCAAATTAGGTCCAATTAAAGGATTGGGAGCAAATGCCGCCAAATGATCTCGAATCAGCATCAAATCTCCCGCATGGAAGGAGGTATTTACACCACCTGCCGCATTGGTCAAAAATAAAATCTCGGCTCCCAAAAGCTTCATCAGGCGAATCGGCAACACCACATCTGATATGGCATAGCCCTCATAATAATGAACACGCCCCTTCATGCAGACAACAGGCACCTGATCCACATACCCAAAGATAAACTTACCGGCATGTCCGGGTACCGTAGATACCGGAAATCCGGGAATCTCCTCATAGGAAACTTCCGTCTCCACACGAATCTGCTGTGCATAATCTCCCAGACCGGAGCCAAGTACAATGGCTACCTTCGGTACAAAATCCGTTTTGGCACGCACAGCCTCCACGCAGCTTACAAGCTTCTCATAGATAGGATTACTACTCATACCTTGCACCTCCTGCTTACTGATAAAACCGGGAATCCCTTTTGTAAATATTAGCAAAAATTAAGAAAATTCCTAGCCAATTCTTAAATTGCATATAATACAATCAATATTAGCTTTATTATACAAAACATAGCCCCAAAATGCAATTCATTTGTTTTCTAACAAGGGCTGTGATATAATAAATTTGTTGACAAGATTTGACAGGAGTTTAGTTTGATGACACAGACGAAAAAAATTGGCTTCAACCGGGAACATGCGGTTGTTATTCTATATTTTTCCTTATATTGCATTATAGCGCTGTCCCTTTTGTTCAGACAGCCCTTCGGCAATCCCCCCGACGAAATCAATCGATATCTGATTCCCCAATACATTGCGGAGCATGGCACGCTCCCCAATGGATATGATGAATCCATCCGCATTCCGGATTATGGCTTTTCCTACGCATTCCAACCTATTCTTCCCTATATGGCCCAGGGCTATGTAATGCGTATCGTTCAGTGCTTCACAGCAGATGCAGATATTATTTTCTACTCCGCCAGACTGGTTGATTTTATCTTTGGTCTGATTATGGCTGTTTTTGTACTGCGTCTTAGTCGCAGATGGTTTCAAGACAAGCGATTGCAGTACCTTTTTAGCTTTTTGGTAACCTTTTTACCTCAGAGCATTTTTCTGCATACGTATGTCAATACAGATTCCTGTTGTATGATGTCCATTGCCATCATGCTCTACGGGCTGACCTGTTGCCTACAGAATCACTTTGAATACAAGTCCTGTCTCACCATGTCCATAGGCATTATTCTGTGTGCCATGTCCTACTACAATGCCTACGGATTTATTTTAAGCTGTATCTTGCTTTTTATTGCACACTTTCTTTCCTTCAATGAAGGAAAGCTTCATTTGGATATTAAGCCCTTTCTGAAGAAAGGCATCTTCATCAGTGTTATCGTGCTTTTAGGCATCAGCTGGTGGTTTATCCGCAGTTACATCCTCTACGACGGAGATTTTCTGGGGCTTCGCACCAGAGACCTTTGCGGTGCCCTCTATGGCAATGAAAACATGCATCCGGATGTACGTGTTACCTACAAGAGTCAGAACTATACCATCCCCTCTATGATTTTTAAATCAGACTTTTTGGTATTGTCCATCAACAGCTTTATCTGCATGTTCGGACCCATGATCATGGCAACTGCCACATGGATTTATAGGTTTTATAAGTTCTTGTTTTTGGCCGGATTACTACTCAGCCTCCTTCCGCTGAAATTAAAAGGAAAAGAGGCTCACTTTGTGGAAAGACCCGCATTACGCGCATTTTTCCACCTGAACATGGTGATGTGCATACTAATCCCCTGTATCTTAAGCATTACTTATTCCTATAGCACTGACTATCAGCCTCAGGGACGTTATATCCTCCCCTCGCTGATTCCTCTATGTTACTACTGCATCCGTGGTTTAGAGCAGGGTGTATGCCTTGTACAAAACATTGCAGCTTCCCTGTACAAAGAAAAACCCGTGGGCAAATGGTGTACCCATCTGCTCACAGGTCTCAGTGTTTTATTGATTACAATTATCGTGATTGCACTTATTATTACCGTGTACGGTTATGCCTTCCCCTACTACGCGGCCTTAAGCTAAATGATAATACAAACCATACCACCATTAGAATCATTTACAATCTTCTGCATGGTATCCTGGAGCTTCAGCTGACTCTCCTCACCAATGGCAGAAACCTTGGCCGTAATGCCGTCATATACAAGCTGCTCCACCGTCTTGCCGAAAATATTCGTATCCCAGATACTTTCATTCATATCTGCCTGATTGATGTAGCGGACCAGGTCTTCAGCCTGCTGTTCGCTTCCCACAATCGGTGCAATTTCAGTTTCAATGTTGGCGCGGATCATGTGAATGGAGGGACTGATGGCTTTGATCTTTACGCCAAACTTGTTGCCATGGCGGATAAGCTCCGGACGCTCTAACTGTATCTCATCCTTCTCAGGTGTAACCACACCATAGCCCTTACCGCGAACCATAGATACCGCATTCAACACCTTGGAATATTCCTTTTGCATAGCAGCAAATTCCCTAAGTTTGCTTATCAGCTGATATTCATCTTTAATCGTTTCACCAATCATCTCTGAAAGCATTTCGTAGTAATATGTCTCATCCACATCCAAACGGATACAAACAACTCCATTATCCAGATGAACTCCATCCGTCTTACATCTTTTTACAAAATCACAAGGCAACTCAACAGGGCGTTCCAAAACATCCCGGATTTTATCGTAATTTTTCATCAGACCCCGAATAGTTTCCAGCATTTCTTTTTTGATGCGGTTGTCTGCCGGCAACATCTCCACCCATTTCGGCATATAAAATTCCATGGCCGACATCGGAAACTCATACAACACCTGTTCCAGAACCTTATATATATCATCCTTTTTTAACTGCTCACAATTGATGGGAAGTACCTTTACTCCATATTTCTCCATCATATCCTGAGCCATTTTCTTGGTCTCCTCCGAATGAGGCTTCTTACTGTTTAAAAGCACCAAAAAGGGCTTATGTATACGCTTCAGCGCATTAATTGTCTTCTCTTCTGCATCCAAGTAATTATTTCTGGAAAGCTCTGTAACACTTCCGTCAGAAGTAATCACAAGACCGATGGTGGAGTGCTCGTTCATCACCTTATCCGTGCCGATTTCTGCCGCCTGTGTGAAAGGAATTTCCTCCTCAAACCAGGGCGTCTTTACCATGCGCTCTTTTTCCTCTTCCAGATGTCCTGTTGCACCGTCAACCATATAACCTACGCAGTCAATCAGACGAACCCTTAACTTTACATCCTGATTCAGCTTAATCTCTGCCGCTTCATTGGGGATAAATTTAGGCTCTGTAGTGGTAATGGTCTTGCCTCCTGCGCTCTGAGGCAATTCATCCATGGCTCTTTTCAAGGCATGCTCATCTTCCATATTGGGTAAAACCATTTCGTCCATAAACCGTTTAATAAACGTGGATTTGCCGGTTCGCACCGGACCTAAAACGCCAATATAAATTTCTCCTCCGGTCCGCCTCTGTATGTCAGAATACAAATCGTATGTATGATTTGAAGAATAGTCCATAACAAAACCTCCTGCAGATACTGTTACAGTATACGCAGGAGGGGTTTTAATGATGCCTATAATTGTGTGGGGATGTTGCGGAATCACTTCGGCGGTATATATTCTATACAGGAACGCTTTCGCTCCACGAAAAACGCAGCGGATGCTAGGCTCGAAGCCGCTACGCGGCTTTACCTCGCCAAGCACCGGCGTGTTTCAAGGTCCTGTAGTAGAACATATACCGCCGAAGCGATTATACAAATTCCACACAATTAAATTTTTTTAACAAAAGACGGACTAGATTTAAAAAATCAACTTGTTCAGTATTTACTCCATTACGATTCTCTTGAAGTTCTTTTTGCCGCGTTTTACGATGATGCCTTCGCCGGAGAACTGGTCGGGGGTGTAGGTTGTCTTGATGTCGGAGACTTTTTCGCCGTCTACGGTGACGCCGCCCTGTTCTACTGCACGACGTGCCTCAGAACGGGATGCGGTCAGGCCGGAAGCTGCCAGAACACCAAGGATGTCAATCTTACCGTCAAGGAAATCGGACTCCTGTAAAGTATAGGTAGGCATTTCTGCTGCATTACCACCGGTGAAGAGTGCTCTTGCGCTTTCCTGCGCTTTGTTGGCTTCTTCTTCGCCGTGAACCAGATTGGTCAATTCGTAAGCCAGAATTTCCTTTGCCTGATTGAGCTGGCTGCCTTCCCATTTCTCCATCTCATCAATCTGCTCCAGCGGAAGGAATGTCAGCATACGCAGGCACTTCAGTACATCTGCATCGCCTACGTTTCTCCAGTACTGGTAGAACTCGAAGGGTGTGGTCTTGTTAGGATCAAGCCATACAGCCCCCTTCTGGGTCTTACCCATCTTCTTGCCTTCAGAATTGAGCAGCAAAGTGATGGTCATAGCGTAAGCATCCTTGCCCAGCTTTCTACGAATCAGCTCTGTACCGCCCAGCATATTACTCCACTGGTCGTCACCACCAAACTGCATATTACAACCGTACTTCTCGTACAGGCACATGAAGTCGTAGCTCTGCATAATCATGTAGTTAAACTCAAGGAAGCTCAGTCCCTTCTCCATACGCTGCTTGTAGCACTCTGCAGAAAGCATACGGTTTACAGAGAAATGAGCACCGATATCACGGATAAACTCAATGTAGTTCAAATCTCTCAGCCAATCCGCATTGTTTACCATAAGAGCCTTGTCCTCACCAAACTCAATAAAACGGCTCATCTGCTTCTTGAAGCACTCGCAGTTATGATCAATGGTCTCGGTGGTCATCATATTTCTCATATCGGTACGACCGGAAGGGTCACCAATCATAGCTGTACCGCCACCAATCAAAGCGATGGGCTTATTGCCAGCCATCTGCAGTCTCTTCATCAGGCAAAGTGCCATAAAGTGACCCACATGAAGGCTGTCTGCAGTAGGGTCAAAACCAATGTAGAAGGTAGCCTTACCGTTGTTAATAAGCTCCTTGATTTCTTCCTCGTCAGTTAACTGTGCCAGAAGGCCTCTCGCCTTCAACTCGTCAAATACTGTCATTTTCTTTCTCTCCTTTTCGTTAAACATAAAAAACTCGTCCTCATTCATATAGAATGAAAAGGACGAGTTGTCTCGCGTTACCACCTTTTTTCCCGTAAAGCTCACACTCTACGGCTCAGCAGGTATCTGTCAATACCCCGGCAGATATCGGTGCCCTCCGTCAAAGCCTACTCTGCAGGCATTTATAGAAATGCTCCACATTTGGGTTTGCTGCTCCAAGATGTATTCCCATTAAGCTCTTCGCGCCTCTCACCAGCCGGCAACTCTCTGTGAACAGTGGATTAACGGTACTTCTTCTCTTCAACGCATTGTTTATATTTGAAATCTGAATGTATTATACAAGGCATATTACGAAAAGTCAACTACTTTCACATACTAAAATTCCCACATCCGGGAAACTCTCTCTTGTGTCAAGTCTGCGATACTGTGCCTAAATATAATCCTGCAACAGTTTCGGTGTTTCTCTATTCCAGCGGAATTGCTTCAATCTCAAATACAATACCTATGTTCTCAATATAACGCAATATGTATTTCGCCCTGATATCATAATCCTATTTCGCCTCAGCCAAAACATCATTCCACCTCTGTTTATCTTTGCGCTTCTCTTAAAAATGCCGGTTCTCTTTATATTATTCCAAATAGAGCATATATCAAAATCATAAAAATACAGAATAAAGCAAATAAGATTATGGCTTTTATCTTCATCAATTTGTTTTGTTTCTTTTCATCGAGACTGTAAAATCCTTTCCTTGTATCCACAAACCCTACAACCATCTTTCCCTGTCGTTTTGCATGCTTATTCCATTTTTTCAGTTCAGAAATTATTTCTGTTTTTTCCAAGTTTGTCATTTCCTTACGCTCACCGGTTTCTGTTATCCAACAGATTTCATTAATATCCGTGCAAAACCCCGGTTTATTTGCAGATGCTTCTTTTAAACAAATCAGCTGCCCTGAATATTCGAATATTCGATATGTTTTAGCCATCTCCGGTTCCATATTACATCTGGTTACACCCATCTCTTGCATATATTTTCTCCATAATAAAGTGACATTCTATTTGCTTCGTTCTTCTGCAAAAACCTTTTTTATTAGCTTCGATACCGGGAAATTTGCGTCTTATAAATGCTCAAATAATTGCCTTTACAAATAATTAAACAACTCTATATTTAGAGTCAAAATTGGGCAACGAAACAGCTGTAGCCCCTACAACTACACCTCGATTATCACAGTAACCTTCTGCAATTAACTCATCCTTTGATTTGCCCTATCGCAAAAGGGGCCATACACTGTATGACCCCTTAAACTTAATTTTTATTTCACAACAATATTGATAATCTTACCCTTTACATAAATCTCTTTCACAATGGTCTTGCCTTCGATAGCTGCCTGCACGGAAGGAACTGCCTTTGCCTTAGCAATTGCGGAATCACTCTCTTCTTCAACGCCAACCTCAACGGTACCCTTAACCTTACCGTTAATCTGGATACCGATTTCAACGCTGTCTTCCTTCAAAGCGCTCTCGTCATAAACAGGCCACTGCTCGTAAGCGATGGTATTGTCATGACCAAGAATCTGCCAAAGCTCCTCGCCCACATGAGGACAGATACAAGAGAACATCTTAACAAAGCCCTCTGCGTACTCCTTAGGACACTTGCCTGCCTTGTACGCTGCATTCATAAAGATCATCATCTGGCTGATTGCAGTATTAAAGCCAAGCTGCTCAAAGTCATCCGTAACCTTTTTCACGGTCTGATGATATACCTTGGTCAACGCACCATCATTGTCCGCAGTAATGTTCTCCTCATTGGTGATGAATGCCCATACACGGTTAATAAATCTTCTGGCACCCTCAACACCCTGGGGATTCCAAGGCTTGGAAACCTCCAAAGGTCCCATGAACATCTCGTAAAGTCTCAAGGTATCTGCACCGAAATCATTTACCACATCGCTGGGATTTACCACAAACTCAGGGAAACGCTTACCCATCTTGATACCGTTTGCACCTAAGATCATACCCTGGTGAACCAGCTTCTGGAAGGGCTCCTTTACGGGAGACAGGCCCTTATCATACAGATAACGGTTCCAGATTCTAGAGTAAATCAAATGACCTACTGCATGCTCAGGACCACCGATATAAAGGTCTACAGGCAACCAGTGCTTCAAAAGCTCCTGATTGGCAAACTCGTTCTCATTCTTAGGGTCAATATATCTCATGTAATACCAGCTGGAACCGGCACTACCGGGCATGGTAGAGGTCTCACGAACACCCTTCACGCCATCTTTATCATACTGCTTCCACTCGGTTGCATTCTCCAAAGGTGCCTTGCCATTCTTACCCTTGTAATCCTCAAGCTCAGGCAGAATCAAAGGAAGCTCTGCATCATCCAGTACATGAATCTGTCCGTCCTCACCATGTACTACAGGCACAGGCTCTCCCCAATAACGCTGACGTGCAAAAATCCACTCACGGAAGTGATAATTTACGGTACGGCGAGCCACGCCCTGCTTCTCTAACTTACAGGTAATCGCTTCTTTTGCTTCTTCTACAGTCAGACCGGTGAACTCCTCAGAATTCATCAGCTTGCAACCCTTGCCTAAATAATCACCCTTTTCAAAAGCACACTCACTTACATCTCTGCCTTCGATAACCTGA
>JAZQFO010000209.1:0-2515 GCA_045539535.1 Acetatifactor sp. | reverse complement strand
TAAGATTTCCGGCGTGTGCGGCAGACTGATGTGCTGTCTGAAGCATGAGGAAGAGACCTACGAGGAGCTGAACCGTAAGCTGCCGAATATCGGGGATTATGTAACCACCGATGACGGACTTAAGGGTGAGGTGCAGAGTGTGAATGTACTGCGCCAGCTGGTGAAAGTAGTAGTGGATGTAAATGATGAAAAGGAAATCCGCGAATACGAAGCCAGTAAATTACGCTTTAAGAAGCGTCATGGTAAAAAGGAAAAAATGGAGCTTTCCAAGGAAGAAATGCGTGAATTGGAGCGCTTAGAAAAACAGGAAGGAAAATCAAAACTCGATGACAATTAATCTGAAGGACAATGAACGTTTGGATGAATTGCAGCGAAATGGGTATCAGATTATTCAGAATCCTGAAAAGTTTTGTTTCGGCATGGATGCAGTGCTTTTGTCCGGATTTGCCAAGGCAAAGAAGGGCGATGTGGTTTTGGACATGGGCACGGGGACCGGTATCATACCGATTCTCATGGAGGCTAAAACCGAGGCCGCACATTTGACCGGCCTGGAAATCCAGGAGGAAAGTGCGGATATGGCAAGGCGCAGCGTGGAGCTGAACGGACTTTCTGAAAAAATTGATATTGTAACAGGCGATATTAAGGAAGCAGACAGGATATTTAAGTCTGCTTCTTTTGATATTATTACCTGCAATCCACCCTACATGATCGGTCAGCACGGACTGACTAACCCGGATGCCCCCAAGGCCATTGCCCGCCATGAGGTGCTTTGTACCCTGGAGGATGTGATCTCACAGGCGGCCAAGCTGCTGAAGCCCGGAGGACATTTTTTCATGGTGCACAGACCATTCCGTCTGGCGGAAATTATGACCACTTTGGTGCAGTACAAGCTGGAACCCAAGCGGATGCAGCTGGTGTATCCTTATGTGGACAAGGAACCCAACATGGTGCTTATCGAGGCCACCCGTGGAGGCAAGAGCCGCATGACCGTGGAGAAGCCCCTGATTGTCTACAAGGAACCGGGGGTGTATATGCCGGAGATTTATGATATTTATGGGTACTAAGATGCTGATATGATTTTATCTCAATTTGCTTAGTTGTACTTATCTATAGATTATATAGGGAATTGGGGACATAATTTCCTACAAGCAGGTCTTGCAAAACGTCAGCCCTTGACGAGGTATTAAGCCGAACTTGTTCGGCACGAGTCTAGTGCTGCTACGTTTTGCACGAAGCGAAAAAGAGAACGTCCGGCGACGTTCTCTGCAAGAATTGCTTCGCAATTCTTTTGGCATACACTACTGTGCACGCACAACCACATTGACGGCAAAAGCCCTGCGGTAGGATGTTATGTTTCCAATTCCCGAAGGTACATTTTGGTGGTAAAACTAAGCAAATTGAGACAAATTTTCAAAAAACCCTTGACTGTAAACCTTGTTTATACCTTACAGTATGCTCAAAATCATATATGCAGGAGGATTTGTTATGACAATTAAAGAGGTTGAACAGTATTTGGAGGTACCCAGAGCGACGGTACGTTTTTATGAAAAGGAAGGATTGATAACTCCCGAGAGAGGCGGCAATGGTTATCGGGATTACAGTGATGCGGATGTGGAGAAGCTTCGTAAGATTATCGTCTTTCGTAAGCTGGGTATGTCGATACCGGATATCGAGGATGTGCTGGACGGTGCCAAGCCTTTGTCCCAGGCAGTAGAAGAGAATATAGTGAATCTGGAGAAGCAGATTGAGGAATTGAAGGGCGCCCTTTTCGTCTGCCATAAGCTGCAGGAAGAAAAAGAGGAAATGGAAACCTTCGAAGTAGAAAAGTACTGGAATGTGATTGCGGAAGAGGAGAAGAAGGGCAATCGATTCCTGGATATTGCCAAGGATATGGTGCGTTTCGAAAAGATGGTTTTTCTGGAGCATTTTGATATTGCAGATGCGGAGGGGAATTTGGCAGTCAGTGTACCTATGGCGATTTTGGCAATGTTGGGAATGGCTTTGAGTTGCGGATTGGTTTTCTGTATATTTAAGGGTTGGAGTAGGGAGTCTTTAATAGAAGGCATCAGAATGATGATGACGTTGTTGGTAGTAGAGATGGTTGTGTCTATACCCATTTTCTTTATGAGTAGAAAGAATCCTGAAGTGTTGAAAAAGAAGAATCGTGATGCAATTCGACTTAAGATATGTCTGGGAATCATTGTTGTTTGTATTTTATTAATGGTGATATCTAAAATATTTGGCTTGTAACCAGAAAGGAACTCTTATGGCAGGAAAATTGTATTTGTGTGCCACCCCCATCGGAAATCTGGGGGATATGACACCGAGAGTGGTGGAGACTTTGAATATGGTGGATGTGATTGCAGCAGAGGATACCCGCAATAGTATCAAGCTGCTGAATCATTTTGATATTCATACGCCAATGACCAGCTATCATGAGTATAATAAGGTGGAGAAAGCGCACCAGCTTATCGGGCAGATGCTGAACGGACAGAATATCGCCCTGATTACCGAT
>JAZQFO010000208.1:0-18326 GCA_045539535.1 Acetatifactor sp. | reverse complement strand
GTCTTACCAGTTTGTCTTCCTAAGACCGCTTGGCCTCCGACTTATCCAAAAGGGCTTCCACACCCTCTATGCGAAGTGCCGCACCAAAATAGCAGGGGAAAACCTTCCGTCCTGCCACGGCCTCCCCAATCTCCTCCGCGGAAAGCGCCTCCCGTTCAAGATACCCGTTCATCAACATCTCATCACAGGTGGCCAGCTCGTCCCAAAGGTCTTCTGCCTCCCGCAAAGCCACCCGGCTTCCGGCCTTCACATCCGCTTCGTCATTATATCTCAAATCCGAAAACGCCACACAGTTTTCATCCAGTTGCTTTTTCAGTTCCTGCATCAGCCGCTCTCCATCCGTTCCCGGCTGGTCCATCTTGTTTACAAACAAAAATACCGGTATCTCGTACCGCTCCAAAAGCCGCCACAGCGTCCGGGTATGTCCCTGCACACCGTCCGCTCCGTTAATGACAAGCACTGCATAGTCAAGCACCTGAAGTGTCCGCTCCATCTCCGCCGAGAAATCCACATGCCCCGGAGTGTCCAAAAGCACCACTTCACAATCTTTCCAGGCAAACTTTGCCTGCTTGGAAAAAATGGTAATTCCGCGCTCCCGCTCCAAGGCAAAATTATCCAAAAAAGCATTGCCATGATCCACTCTGCCTGCCTGCTTAATCTGACCACTCAAAAAGAGCATACTCTCTGCCAGGGTAGTCTTGCCGGCATCCACATGGGCCAAAATACCCAGCACTATTTTTTTCTTGTTACTTAAGCTTCTATTCTCAGTCAAAACAGTCTCCTTGTTACATTTTTTATTCGCACTTTCCCTCTTGACAAATCCCTCAGTAGCCATTATATTAAATCTCGAAACTAAACAACCGCTAGGGGAGCACATCGCTGAGATTGAGACATTTATATGTTTCTAACCCTCACTACCTGAACCGGATAATACCGGCGTAGGGAAGCAACCGTTTCGTTCATACATACAGTCGTGGTGTTTTGCAATATATCGTTGCGCATGCCTGTCATCCGCACGCATGAATCACTGCCAAAATACCGCACGCGCGCAAATTGTATGCATATGTTCGAAACCCGATGTTGACCCTCCTCGCACAACGAAGGAGGATTTTTTTATGAATAACTTTTTTGCTACCCCCACTGATGTGTGGGGTGACGATGCCGTTATGCTGACCACTACCGGCATCTGTATCATCGTGGTCGCAATTCTTGCCTTAATCGGCATCACTCTCATAATCTACAAACGAAAAAACAATGCAAGTGCCAAGATTACTACCCGCCAGCTGGTATTTTCTTCCATGGCCATCGCCCTTGCAATGGTCACTTCCATGGTGAAGCTTATGGAGATGCCCATGGGCGGCTCTGTGACGCTGCTCAGCATGCTTTTCATCGTGCTGATCGCCTATTGGTACGGTCCCGTTGCAGGTATTACCACCGGCATGGCCTACGGTCTTTTGCAGTTTGTCTTAGAACCTATTTTCTACACCCTGCCCCAGATGCTGGTGGACTATCCTTTTGCATTCGGTGCTCTGGGCCTGGCAGGCTTTTTGCACAACAAGAAGTTCGGTCTGCAAACCGGTTACATCCTGGGCGTTCTGGGCCGCTTTGTATTTGCCTTCCTCTCCGGAGTACTGTTCTTTGCTTCCTACGCCCCTGAGGGCATGAATCCGGCACTGTACTCCACCATCTATAATGGTTCCTATCTGCTGGCAGAGGCCGTGATTACTCTGATTATCATTTCCCTGCCGCCTGTGCACAAGGCACTGAAGCATGTAAAGAACCTGACCTTGGAAGAATAATGGAGTTACACCTTAAACAGCACAATTACTTAAAACGGACTATCCGAGGATAGTCCGTGTGCTTTCATAATTCAAAAAGACTTTACATCATGGCTTACGAGTTACTTACGCTTCAAATTCCAGATCACGCAGATTAATGCCGAATTTTTCAAGCTTGACTTTCGTTGTTTTGATCTCATAATCCAACACCTTATTTTCACAAGTATTGGCACGTTTTATAGCTTGTAAGGCTTTATAATAGTCAATCACATTGTCTATAACTTCAAACTGGTTCATTTCTTCCATCCTTCCACCGCCCTTCAATTCTATTATAGGCGGATTTAATGATGGTGTAAAGTCCTTTATTGAATTGTCTGTGTTACGGAAATTTAAACCAAGAACTCTTGAATCGCTACGAACGTAGCACCATAGTAGATAAAAAAGAATGTATAGAACTCATTACTTGGATATATTTTAGCACAGCTAAACCAATACTGCAAAGTAAATTAAAAACAAGTGCAACAAGAGGGGGAACAACTCCCCCTCTTGTTAGTTTCTAATGAGCAAAGCTACCTTTCTGCAAATAAAAGGAATACAACACCTTCTCCTTCACAGGCATGCACATCAGCCGGCCCAAGGCCTCCTGATAGTAATCCAGCTGGGTTTCATAACGGTTCCACAGCTCATCCATGCTATCAATCACATCCGTCTTGTAATCCAACAATACAATTTCACCGTTTTCCACCCAGAATACGTCGATAATACCCTGTATTAACACCGTCTCTTCCTGAGGGAATTCAGAAGATACTCGCTGGGCTGCAACACCCAACACAAAGGGCTGTTCACGGTACAACTCGCCCCGCCTGTCTGCTGCCCACATGCGCCACGCATAATCCGACTCCATGAAAAACGCAAGCTTTTTCAGATTCAGGGCATCAAAATACTCCTGAGACAAATGCATGGAGGCAACCTCTTTTTCCAAAAAGGCTCCAATGCGGCCATTCAAATCCACCCCGGTCAGGCCTCTCTGATAGGTCTCATAATCTGCCGGAACCTCTGCAAAGCAATCCCCCACCACAGCCTGGAAATCCATAAGCTCCATGGCTCTGTGGAAGGCATTACCGCGCACGGTTCCGCTGACCTCCTCCTTATCCCTTCGAAAGGCAGGAATATAGGGCACAACCTCACGCTCCTCAAAGGCATGGAAAGCGGCCTCATCCTTCTGGGCCATGGCTGCTGCCTTAAGTTCCGAAACAGTGGTCTTGGTATATAAATTCTCCAGATTCTGATAAGGGTACACAAAGGAAAGCCGCTGTCGCAAGGCCTCTACCTGTGCCTCATCAGCATAGTCGTCCGCATATTGCAACTGTTCTATTTTGTCTGCCATGTGAAGCTGCTCTTCAAAAGCCGCTTCCTCCATCCAGCCGCTTTCCTTAATCTCCACCTTCAAATCAGTCTTGGCAAGAACCGGTAACAGGAAATCCAAATACGTCCCCGCCTGGGCAAAATCGCAGAAGCTCAGCTTGTCCGCCGCCTGCTCCTTGGAAACCTCCCACTTTTCAGCCGCTTTCGATAGCGTGGCTGTCAGAATCAATTTCTCTCTGGCTCTGGTCAATGCCACATAAAGGATTCGAAGCTCCTCTGCAAAGTTTTCCAGCTTCAGTCTCCTGGAAAGCACTTGCTGACGCAATGTTTTATTGCGGATTCGATTCACAGGGTCCACATAGGTAGTCCCCAGTCCCAAATCCATATCCACCACCAGCGCCTGGGAGTACTCCTGCAAATTAAACCGCTTGGCCATCCCGGACACAAAGGTCACAGGGAACTCCAGACCCTTGGACTTGTGAATACTCATAATGCGCACCACATCCGCATTTTCATCCAGCAGTCCGGCCTCTCCGTAGTCCACATCATATTTTTCCAGCTGCTCCATATAACGGACAAAATGAAACAATCCGAAATAACTGGTCTTTTCAAAATCCGATGCCTTGGTAAAAAGCATCTCCACATTGGCCTTGCGCTTGCTGCCTGCCGGAAGCGCTGTCACATAATTCAAATAGTCATGGTCCTCCACCAGACACTGCAAAAGCTCTCGGATAGGCATGTACACCGTATAATCACGATACTTACGAACTTTTTCAAGAAAAGCCTGCACACGCTGCACAAGGGCCGGATTTGCCTCCGGTGCTGTAACGACTGCCCCGGCATCTTTTGCTTCCTCCTCGGGCTTTATCAGCTCACACATGGCCTCATACAATGTGCAGTCTTTTGGGCCGGAACGGATTAGCGCAATCTCTTCCTCCGTAAAGCCGCCAAATACAGACTTTAACATGCCATACAAAGGAATATCCTGCCTGGGATTATCCAAAACCCTAAGCACTTGCAAAAGCTCCTGTACTTCCGTTGCTGCAAAATATCCGGTCTTGGAGGTAATGTAAACAGGAATCCCCTCAGCCTCCAACACACGCTTAAACACATCGTCCCAGCCCTGGTTGGAACGAAGCAAAATTACCATGTCAGAATATTTTACGGCACGCATGCTGCCGTTTTTCTCCGACACCCAAAACTCCCTCTTTAATTCATGAATGCGATGAGCTACAGCCAAGGCCTCAGCCTCCTTTGCCCCCATCTCATCATCTCTTCCCGGCTTATCAATCAGAAGAAATTCACTTTCACATCCTTTCGCCTCCGGGTAGCTTGCTCCTGCATAAAGAGCTGCCCGCTCATCATAAACCAATCCGCCGGTGTCACGGCCCATTATTTTCTCAAACACACTGTTTACCGTGTTCACCACCTGTGAGCGGCTTCTAAAATTGCGGCTTAGATCAATACGACATTTCTCGCTGCCGCCCTGTTCATAGCTTTCGTATTTTTCTTGAAAAATCTCAGGCCTTGCCAGACGGAAGCGATAAATACTCTGCTTCACATCACCTACCATAAAACGGTTAAACTGCCCGTCTTCTTCGCCGGACACAGCCTTTAAAAGATACTCCTGCACCAGGTTGCTGTCCTGGTATTCATCTATCAAAATCTCATGAAAATGTTGCCTGTATTCCCTGGCTACCGCACTGGGCTTTACCTGCCCATCCTCTCTGTCCAGCAAAATATCCAGCGCATAATGCTCCATATCCGAGAAGTCTATCATCTTCTTTGCAAGCTTCTCCGCCTTCATGCGTCTGTCAAATTCAATCGTCAGCTCCACAAGCTTACATACTGCCCGCTCACATTCCCCGGACTGTTTCAGTGCAAGCTCCAAAGGCGTCTTAAACAAATCCTCTGAAAGTCCGCTGAGCGTATCCTTCACCTGACTTCGAATCTCCTTGGCCATCTCGCGCTTTATCGGTGATACGGAATCGTCCTTCTTGGTGGGCAAACGTCCAAACTCCACATTGGGAACCCTGGCAAAATATTCCTCCAAAGAATTCAAATCCCTAAGCTTCGAAAGCGCCTCCAGCTCCTTGTCCACAAGCTCTCCGTACATATAGGGGCCATCGGAACAATGGCACAGATTCTGCACCTCTTTTAACTTGTCAACACAGCCGGTCAGCATCTGATTCACATACTGCAAAAGCTCCCCACCAATGGCGCTTCCCTCAAATTCAGCCACCGTCCGGGGTGCGTAATCCTGCTTTCTCTCCTGAAGCCACTCCTCCGGAAAAGGACAGCTTGCCGCATGGTGGGAAAGCTTTAAAATGTCATTCTCCAGCACACTCTCCCTGCCGCCGGGGCAGAAAAACTCCACGCAGTGAAAGAAGTCCTCATCCTTAGAGGCAAAGGCCTCCTCCAAAAGCTCTGCCAACACATCCTTTTCCAACAGCTTAATCTCACTGTCATCCGCCACACGGAAGGCCGGATCCAGACCGATCTCATGAAAATGATTGCGGATGATAAACAGACAAAAGCTGTCGATGGTAGTAATCTGGGCATTATGAAGAAGGGTAGCCTGCTTCTGAATATGCTCAGACTCCGGGTGCTCCCGTAGCTTATCTGCAATACCCACGGAAATACGCTCGCGCATCTCCGCTGCCGCCGCATTGGTAAAGGTCACGATTAACAGCCTGTCAATATCCACCGGATGCTCCTCGTCACAAACCATGCGTACAATACGCTCCACCAGTACAGCCGTCTTGCCACTGCCTGCTGCTGCAGACACCAAAATATTGCGATTATGAAGTTGTATAACCTGTTCCTGTTCAGGCGTAAAAGCAATTGCCATAACTACTCCTTCATCATTTGGAAAATTTCTCCTGCCGAATAATCCTTTAGCTTTCTCTTCTCATATCCGGGAATAGCCGGATCAAAGCCGCACACATTCTTATAGCTACAATAGGTACAAGCCTGGGTTATCCCCTTCTCGTATGGATTGACACTGATACAGCCATCCAACATCTTGCGGCCGATTTCCCGGATTTTTTTATTGACATAACCGGACACCAATTGTATTTCCTCTGCACTCATAATGCCGGAGGTAGCGGTAAATTCGCCGTTTTTCTTCCGAGCCACAGGGATGACATCCGACTTGTCGCCCATAAAGGCATCCAACTTATTTACAATGTCCGGATCTGCGTTTACCACACCGTTCATGCGCAGCTGACTGACAATTTTATCATTTAATTCCTCCGCAGAAATCTCCTGGGCAGCCTCCACCATAGGATCGTCAATATGGTAGTACAAAAGCGCCGCCGGCACCACTTCCTTGTCAGGATGTTTGGTGCGCTCCATCTCCATGGCCGCATTCATATACACCACCAGCTGAAGCTGCAAGCCATAATACAGCGCCACCAGATCAAACTGCTTGTTGCCGGACTTATAATCCACTACCTTCACATACACATGACTATCATCCTCTGCGGTATCAATTCGGTCAATCCGTCCCTGCAAATGCATGCGCTCATCCTCGGACAAAGCCACATTTACGCTGGCCAGATTATCTGCCGAATGGAAGGAAAACTCATATTCAGAAGGCGTAAATTTACCCTTCTTCAACTGATTCTGCAGCGTAAACACCGTACGGGTAAGAATACGCTCCATACGCTTAATTGCATACTCGTTGCGGGCACTGCTGTAAAGCACCGTATCCCCATACACTGCCGCGTAGGCCTCCAGTCCCTCATGCACGGTCTTGCGGGCAAATTCTGCAGGGAAATCAAACCAGGTATATCCCTGTTCCTCTAATTTCTCACCAAAAATTTCAAGCACTGCATGATACACATTACCCATGTCTACATTCTCAAAGCCAAACTCCTGCCGCTCCTTCAGCGAAAGTCCGTATTGCAGGAAATGTCTGTAGGCACAGGCCGCAAAGGTCTCTAATCTAGTGACACTGTTTTGCAGTCTCTGACCATACAAAAGTCTGGCCACCATCCGGGAGATCCCTGTGTCTTTATAGCGGGTAAAGGCCGCCTTGGCCAGACGGTCTCTATCTGCGCAGACTGCTTCGCTTCCATAAACCTGATAAACCGTGAAAAAAGTACGTTCCGCCTCTGCCCTAAGGCTTCCCTCTGCGTAGGACCTCAAGCTGTCTGCCAGAAAAGCACGCCCCTGATAAACACCTACAATCTGTTCCGTAATCGGACGATTCTGGGGATACTCCACCTCCATACCCGGGAACAGATTCTGCACCACCTCTATCAAATACGCCGGACGGATACTCTTGCCGCCGCTGTTTACCTTGGCATAGGACAGATACAGCCTCTTAGAGGGCTTGGTCATATTCAGATACAGATACAATCTCTGTATGTACATCTGCTGTCTGGGAGAAGGTGCCAGCTCCAAATCCGACTCCCTAAGAAACTCTCTGTCCATATCAGAGATGATACCTCCCTTGGAAGTATTTTTCGGTATATTTCCATCATTAACTCCAAGGAAAAATAATGCTTTTACCTGCTTTAAACGGGTACGCTCCATATCTCCCACAGTGATGCGGTCCACATTCTGGGGAATGGTACCCACCTGGATTTCTCCAAAGCCGGCCTCCAAAATATCCTTAAATTCCGCCAATGTGATTTCTTCCTCACCCAGCATGGCGTGAATCTGCTCCAAAAGCTCCATCACCAACCGATAAATCTGGGCGTACTCTCTGGCCTTTACCAAATCGCCCGCTTCCTCAAATCTAGTCTGATAAGCCACAAGCTTTTGCTGCACCTGATTGGCCACCAAAAACTCATACAGCTTGTCCACATACTCTCTGGCCGGTGCCTTGCCACTTAAATGAAGCATAGCCACCTGACCTACCAATTTCTCTCTGGAAGCATTTAAGCGACTCAAAATCTCTTCATTTTGCCCCATCTGCCGGGTGCGATGAACAAACAGTCTGCTCCATCTGCTATAACCCCGAAGTCCGGTCTGAATACAATAATTCTCCAATTCATCCACTTCCTCCGGCTCCATATCCGCCAAACCGCTTCGCAGATAATGGAATACAGCAGTATAAGAAAAATCCTTCTCAAAAAGCTCCAAAGCGCTCTTGATATACTCAATCATAGGGTTTAATACCAAGCCCTTGGTGGCATCCAAAAAGCAAGGCAATCCCATGCTTGCAAACTCCGCCTCCACATGAGGCGCATAGCTCTCCAAATCCCCCAGAATCACTGCAATATCCCTATATGCCAGCCCTTCCTCACGAATCAAGCGGCAGATTTCCAATCCGGTCTGCTGCACCTCTTCTCTGGGCGAAACTGCTTCAAAAATCCGAATCTCTTTCTGCGTACCCTCATAAGTCTCATAGGGATAGCGAAACAGATTACGCTCAAGATGTGCCAGGGCAGGAGCATCTGCAAAACGATGATTTACCTCTTTTCCGATAAATACATCTTTGTCTCTACCCACACCTGCCTCCTTGGCCAACCGGTCCAAATCCGCCACAGTCTTCTTGCTCAAATGGAAGAGCTTTTGCTCTCCATCCTGCACATAAGGGTCCTCTCCCGCACCTAAGGTCACTGTCACAATCACCTCGCCGCACAGGCGCATCAATTCTTGAATCAAGCGATTCTGTATAGGAGTAAAACCGGTAAATCCATCGAAAATCACCACACTGCCGGGCAGTAGCTTAGACTTTTCCAAAGACCTTGCCAATACATCCAGCTTCTCCTCTGTGGTAATAAAATTGCCATGAATATAGTCCACAAAGCCCTTGTAGAGCTTCTCCAGATCCTTAAGCTTTTGCACCAGCGCACCACGCTTCCCGGCAAATTCGATCAACCTGCTCACATCTTCCGTGCCGATACCATACTGCATAAACTCCGAAATGGCACTCTTCACCTCGTGGATATAGCCCTGACGGTTCAAAAGACTTCCCAAAGTGGGCAGGTCCTCTCTCATGCCTGCTGCCACCCGCTGCAACACCAGACTCTTACCCGTATCATCCAAAACAGGCACATTCTCCCAGCCCACTTCCTCCAAAATACGATGGCTTAAGCGCCCAAAGCTCAGCACGTCAATGTTTAAAATGCCTCCGCTTTGGGACAGTGTCACCAAATCCTTCTGGGTCTGCATGGTAAACTGATCAGGCACAATCACCAGGAAATTCTGCTTGGGATTCTCGCCCGCCCGCTTTAGTATCTCTTCATAAAGTTGTCTGCTCTTGCCCGAACCGGACGGGCCGAAATAAAAACGCAAACTCATGGATGAATCATCCCTTTCTAACTTTTGCTACTTCAGTTCCAGCTCAACCGGACAATGGTCGGACCCCATCACAGACGGATGAATCCTGGCATCTATAAGTCTCTCCTTCAAGTCCTCAGACACTACAAAATAGTCAATACGCCAACCCACATTCTTAGCCCTGGCACCACCCATATAGGACCACCAGGAATAGGCATCTGTCACATCCGGATAAAAGTGTCTGAAGGTATCAATAAAGCCATTCTCCACCACCGTAGTAAAGCAAGCTCTCTCCTCATCTGTAAAGCCTGCATTCTTGCGGTTCGTCTTGGGATTCTTTAGGTCGATCTCCTTATGGGCCACATTAAGGTCTCCACAGAAAATCAAACCCTTTTTCTCGGAAAGCCTCTTTACATAAGCCAGAAAAGCAGCCTCCCACTCCATACGGTAAGAAAGTCTAGTCAGCTCCCGCTGGGAATTAGGGGTATACACTGTCACCAGATAAAAATCCTCAAACTCCGCTGTAATCACACGCCCCTCATGATCATGCTCTTCCACGCCAATACCGTAAGTCACACTGATTGGCTCTTTCTTGGTAAAAATCGCCGTACCGGAATACCCCTTCTTCTCCGCATAATTCCAGTACTGATAATAGCCCGGCAACTCCAGTTCCAACTGACCTGCAGAAAGCTTAGTCTCCTGCAGGCAGAAAATATCCGCATCAATCTCGTTAAAAAAATCCATAAAACCCTTCTGCAGACAAGCTCTGATTCCATTTACGTTCCAAGATATTAATTTCATATTGATTCCTCCGTTTTTTTACTGGTATTATTTCTCTTTGTCCGATAACGCACGTCAAAGATTCCCGTCACCTTGTTGCACTGCTCACAATAAAAAGCATTCTTTACCTTCGTCTGCCTTGTCAAATAATTTGACTCCGCTACAAGTTCATGTCCTGCCTCCATAACCATTGCTTTATTCAACTGATTCTTATCTACCCATGTGGGTGAATATCCACCAAATACCAAACCACCTTCAAGCATTTCTTTTTCACAAATTGGACACTTCATAACATCCCCCATTTATATTTCCCTTCTTCTGCCTAAGTCTCATCCATGTATACATCAATTTCTATGTACATCTCATCTTTCAGTCTATTATAGATATCCGAATTTCGTATATACTCAAAAAAATTACCATCTATATCCTCATTCCATGTTGCACCTTTAAATTGCTCATTTTGGGGAGTCGGATTATATAATACATCCATGTGTAGCTGATAATACTCTTCCTCTTCATTGGGAAATTGTCTTGCTAACGAAAACTGAAACAATGGCTTTCCGGTAAAGGAAAACGTCCCTGTTTCAAAAAGAATCATATCGTCTTCCATAGGTATTCTACACATATCTTCAAATGCATCAACCAAACTTTCCAAGGAAGCATTATCCTCTATCCGCTCCTTCAAATAGGCAACCAATGCATCTTGCGCTCGTTCCTCTGTTTTCGATTTTTCTTTCTTCTTAAAACAATCAAATATACCCATATTTATCTCCTTCCACCGGCTTCACATTCCACCCTACAAATCTCCCATAACAACTCCGGTACAAATTCCTGTATTCTTCGAACCCAACCTTGCAGTCATGTCCCAAACACTCAAACTCCACACCAAATACCTTTGCGCAAAGCTTAGCCTCTTTCATATCATTTCTTGCATAAAAGTCCTTGCGTGCCACGCGCTGCTTCAAATTTTTCGCCTGCACTTTTGTACTTTCAATTTCCAAGAAAAACCGATAGTCTCTATACTTTTCCTGTAGCCACTTAAGACAGGCACTGCCATGTCCCTTGCCTCTGGCTTCTTCTGCCACCGCAAAATAGTCCAGCATCACCAAATCCCCAGCGTTCATGGTAATTGCAAAGCCCACAAAACGGCCAGCCTCTTCAATCATCCAAGCATCTGCTTTGCCCTGTTTATACTTGACACGCATAAGCCATAAGGGCTTTCGCTCCATCAACGGGAATGCCTTTTTATATAGTTTTGAAATATTGCGCCAATCAGCCCCTGTTTCAACCGCTCTGTACTCAGTCACTTTCTCCTAACCTCTATACTTTCGCCTCTATCCCGCCATTACTCCATCATCTCTAGAGTCACACGATTCCAGCGATACTTTTTTAAATCCACTCGATTTCCTTCCAATTCCACACCCTCTGCCTGCAGAAGTGCCACCTGTCTGTTTTCTCCGCCAAAGGCAAAGGCCTTGGATACCTCCCCCAGACGGTTAACCACCCGATGACAGGGTATATGCTCCGGGTCCGGATTGGCATGCAATGCGTAGCCCACCACCCTGGACCACCTTCTGTTCCCGGCAAGCGCCGCCACCTGACCATAGGTTGCCACCTTGCCCTTGGGTATCTGCTTTACCACATCGTAGATCAACTCAAATGTAGACTTCTCCATAACTTCTCCATTATACCATCTTTCAAGTACCTATTTCACTACCAAATCATAGGATTCTGCAATCATTCTCTTAATCTCTTCCTCGGGCACTGTCCCATCCAGAATCACTGTGTTCCAGTGCTCCTTATTCTGGTGATACCCCGGCAAAACCGACTCGTAGGTACTTCTCCACAAATCTCTCCACTGCGGGTCCACTTTAACATTGATACAAAGCCGCCCATTCCTTTCATATGTCCAAAGAAAAACTTTTCTTTTCTTCCGCACCCGCACAAGTTGCCAGTTGGGGTCGTGGAATGGCGCATCCTGATAGGTATCAGGAAAGGATAGTCCGTATTTTAATACTTCTTCTCTTATTTGCATATACCACATTCCTTATCACTTATGTCTGTCCAGTTTTTTAGTGCAGCCCTCGCATATTTGCGCCATCCCAAATGCTTATCATTTTCAAACCGCTCAAAATGAGGTCGAAATTCTTCTCGCTTATAATACCCAAGCGCACTGATGGCATGCAGACGCACATCCTCTTCTTCCAGCAGTTGTATCAAAGTCGGTATGGCCTCCTCTACTTTCCATTCTCCGATAAGCAATATGAGCATCTGTCGATTTGTCCCATATTTTGAATCCGAAATTATTTCCAAATATTCTTTGATAAAACGCTTTGACCGGATCTGATACAAACAATCCGAAATGAACCACCGTGTACCATCTTCTGTTTTAGGAGAATGGTAATCCTCAAGCAGCATAGGAATTACTTCTTCTAGTCCCTTAAAATGAAAGAACCCCAAAAGCGCATTCTGTTCATTACTCTTCCCACTACGCTTCGCCTCTTGATAATATTTTATGGCTATTGGCAAAATAATCTCTTTGTGCTCAGGCATGAAACCTACTGCCTGCTGTGATAATTCAAACGCAAACCCCATCCGTCGCAACTCATTTTCAAACTGAAGCGTAACCGAATCCGGATTGGCTCTATAATATTCCTCTTCTTTTTTCTTCATAGCATCGATAAATGCTCTCTTTGCCGCAGGATTATTATTAATGACATCTATACTCATCCTATTCCTCCCCTCCATGATTACTTTTCCGCTTCACATATTCCTCCTCTATCATACCACCCCATCTAATCCTTGTCACATATTTTCGGACATGCTATACTGAATTTATTGTAGATTTACAACAACCAATTAATCAAGAAACGAGGACCTTATGAAAGACTTGAAAAATTTACAAAACAAGAAACTTTTCCTCTTTGACATCGACGGCACCCTTGCGGTTGGCGACACCCTCTACGAGGGCAGCAGAGAGCTTTTAGAGTATATTGACAGCATCGGCGGAAAGTCCTGCTTTATTACCAATAATTCCACCAAAAGCGGCGCAGACTATGTGGAAAAATTCCACGATGTCTTTGGGTTGGAAACCACAGAAGACCAATTTATTACCTCCGGGTATATGACGCTGAAATTCCTGCTGGAGAATTATAAAGACAAGAAAATCTACGTATTGGGAACCGTCTCCTTTATTGAGGAACTGCGGGCAAATGGCTTGCATATCACCGAAAAGTGCGAGGAAGATATCGCCTGCGCGGTGGTAGCCTACGACAGTGAACTGACCTATGCCAAGCTGACTGTGGCAAGCCAAGTGCTTCTGACCATGGATGTGCCCTTCTACGGCACCAACCCGGACCTTCGTTGCCCCATCGACTTTGGCTTTATCCCTGACTGCGGCGCCATCTGTGACATGCTCACCGCCACCACGGACAAAAAACCTATTTATCTTGGCAAGCCCAGCCGTAGCGTGGTAGACTTGTGCAGAGAACGCTTTGGCTTCTCCAAGGAGGAAACCATCGTGGTGGGAGACCGTCTCTATACAGATATTGCCTGTGGAATTAACGGGGAGGTGGACACCTGTGTTCTGTTTACAGGAGAAGCCAAGCCGGAGGATATGGCAAATACAGAGTATCCTGCGGATCACGAGTTTGCTGATGTAAAAGCATTTTGGCTGGCCTGCATAGGATAAAAATCATAAAAGCCCCCGGTTCCGCAGCACAGGCTGCAATGACCGGGGGCCTTTATTCTTTATGTATCTAAACCTTAAACTGCCTCATCAAGGCTATTTACTACTCAGCTTACTCTACAGTATCATCTGTTACAATATTTACGTTCTTGATGATATCCTTAGGCTGGTTGTCAGAACCTGCAACTGCTACCTTACCTGCCAGGAAACCGGACAGTACGGACTGCAGATCCACGCCCGTAGCTTCCTTCAAGCCGTCAGTTACCTGAACAACGGTACCCATAACGTCCTTCATCAGCTTAGCGGAATTACCGTCACCGTACATGGTGATACGATCCACGTTGTTGAGAGGTGTAGCTGCATTCTTAACAACCTCAGGCAATGCATTGAAGTACATCTCCAGCACAGCAGCCTCACCCATCTTCGCCATAGCTTCAGCCTTCTTCTCGATACCTTCTGCCTCTGCCACAGCCTTTGCACGGATTGCTTCTGCCTCTGCAAGACCCTTGGTACGAATACCTTCTGCTTCCTGCTCCATGGTATACTTCTTAGCTTCCGCCTGAGCCTTCATAGCCTCAGCTTCCTTCTCGGTCTCAAACTTCTTAGCCTCTGCTTCACGCTGACGCTCGTACAGCTGGGCATCTGCCTCCTGCTGCTTTGCGAACTTCTCAGCTTCTGCTTTCTTCTTAACCTGTGCATCCAGAGCCTGCTCCATAACCTCAGCCTCTTTCTGCTTCAAGAGAATCTCCTTCTCCTGCTTAGCAATGTTTGCCTCAGCAGTGGTGATCTCGATGGTCTTACGCTGCTCCTCTTCCTGAATCTTATATGCGGAATCAGCCTCAGCCTTCTTGATATCGGACTCACGCTTCAGCTCTGCCTTCTGGATTGCCAACTCATTCTGCTTCTTTGCAATCTCAGACTCTGCATTTACCTCAGCCTCATTCGCCTCACGCTTTGCATTTGCCTGTGCCTTAGCGATTTCCTTCTCACTCTCTGCACGGGAAATAGCTGCATTCTTCTGAATCTTAACGATGTTATCCACACCCAGGTTCTCGATTACGCCGTTACCGTCCACAAAGTTCTGAACGTTAAAGCTGATGATATCAAGACCCATAGCCGCCAAATCGGGCTCTGCATTTTCTTTTACCAGCATTGCGAACTTCTGACGGTCGGAAACCATCTCTTCCAGAGCCATCTTACCAACGATTTCACGCACATTACCTTCCAGAACCTCTCTTGCAACAGCACCGATATACTCAGGCTTCTGGTTCAAAAAGTTCTGTGCTGCAAGGGTCAGACGCTCCTTGTCATCACTAATCTTCACGTTTACGGTTGCATCCACACGGATGTTGATGTAGTCTGCAGTAGGCACTGCACTGGAAGTCTTAACATCTACAGGAATCAACTGCAGATTCAACTCATCCTTTCTCTCAAGGAAAGGAATCTTCACTCCTGCTTTACCAATCAACACCTTGGGTGTCTTTCTCAAACCGGAAATCAAAATTGCAGTGTCAGGTGACGCCTTCACATAACCGGTCAGGAAAATGATAATCACAAAAATTACGGCTACAACAATAGGTACAACTAATTGAAATGGCATTTCTTTCTCCTCCTCATAAGTAAATAATATTTGATATTGCTTCAATTTATTCTAGCACATTACTAAAGCAAACTCAACCATTAAAGTATACCTTTTTCCATAACTGCCAGTCCTACGGCATAGGGACCGGTGTGTACACTGATGGCTGCGCCAATCTGGAATAGCGGAATATCATCAATTTCGTAACCATTTTCATGCAAAATCTTTAAAGTCTGCTCCTTAATCGTCACAGCCTCCTCATAGTCATATCCGTAACCCATGACAAGACGGAAACGGTCAAAACCGCCGCCCTCTTCCTTCAAATAATTCAACAACAAATCGATACTTTTATTCACGGTACTCTTACGACTTCTGCCGATACCTGCCGGAAAGATTTCACCCTCCTTAAGCACAATCACCGGACGAATACCCAGCACGCTTCCAGCTAGGCCAGCCAGCTTACCGATACGACCACCATGCTGCAGATATTCCATATTGCCTACGGTAAAGAAAATTCGGCCGGTGCTTTTCATCTGCTCCAATCGCTCAACCGCAGCTTCAAAAGACATACCGCTATCTCTGAGGCTTACCGCTTCCAACACGTACAATCCCTGTAAAACCGTATTAACCGTAGCATCAATTACGGCAATCTCTGCCTCCGGATAGTCCTCCAGCACCATTTCCTTTGCGGTCATGGCCGACTGGTAAGAACCGGAAAACTTTGTAGAAATACAGATGCAGATTACCGCTTTACCCACCTTGGCATAGGGCTCAAATGCATCGATATAATCCTGTACCGGCGGCATGGAAGTCTTTGGGAAGACCTTCTGGTTGTCCACCATCTTCTGGTAAAAATCCCGAATCTTAATCTCCTCAATTTCCTTCTCATAATGCTCATCATCAAAAGATACATAAAAAGGAACTATGGTCACATTTTTCTCAGCAGTCAGCTCCGGCGGTAAATCGCAGGAACTGTCACTAATCAGCTGAAAATTCTCCTGAAGTATCTCATTCATGTTACTCTCTCCTTTTCTAAAGGCTTGTAACCTATTTTACCCTACAAAAGCTCATACTGCAAGCATTCATACAAAAGTCTGCTGCCCTCTGAAATCTCTGCAGGCAGGAGTGCGCGAGCCACGCATTTTTCTTCTGCGCCACTCACACTCTCCTCCAGCAAAAAAGCGTAATCGCCGTCAATTCGGTTCACTTTGTAAATTCTACTTGATAAATCCATGTTTTTCCTCCTGTATTTTATCCTATCCTGCACAATCTATTCAACATAAAATTTCTCTGTAAATCCTAAGAACATTTCCCCCAAACAGCTTATCAAGCGCTCCTTGGGTAAACCCTGCCCGGTGCAAAGCATCCCATAAAAGCTCCATACTCTGCACCCCCGGAAGCTCTTCATGAGTATCAATACCGTCAAAATCACTTCCCAAGCCCAAAACCTCTACACCGCCCACATTGACAATATGTTTTGCATGGCGCACCACTGCGGCAATTGTACCGGGATTGGCCACGCCCTCCGGCATCTGCTCCAGAAAATCAGCACAGAAATTCAGTCCCGTGCATCCACCTTTTTCTGCCAGCTTGCGAATCATATCATCCGTCAGATTACGCACACAACCGCATATGGTCCTTGCATTGGAATGACTTGCCACGAAAGGCCTCTTTGCACATTCATATACATCATAAAACCCTGCGTCGGACATATGGGACACGTCCACAATCATCCCCATCTCTTCCATGCAGGCCAAAAACTCTCTGCCCTTATCAGTCAGTCCCCGCACGGTGTCCGGCTTATACAGGTCCGGTCCGTCACTAAGATTAATATTGGGCCAACCAAGCTCATTGGGATAGTTCCAGCTCAGAGTCATCATCCGCACACCCATGGCGTACAACTCCCGAAGCTTTTCAACTTCACCCATGCACACGCCGCCCTCTTCCACGGTAAGCAGTGCTGACAGCTTGCCCTGCGCCCTATTGCGTTCTATATCTTCATAAACAAGCACCGGCGCCAAAATATCCTCATTGGCCGCAAGCTCCTTTCTGTACACCTCATACAAAGCACAGACCTCATCCCATGGCGTCCCTTGACACTTTTTAAGCTGCACAAAAAGAGCGAAATTCTGCACCAGATAACCGGCCTTTACCATACGCTCCAAATCCACGTGAAGACTGTTGCTCCTCAAACAACAGTCTTCCATACGTCTTTTGCACTTTAAAATTTCCCCAATTGTATCACAGTGCATATCTGCAATCTGCATACCTATTACTCCCTTACCACTGCATGATTTTTAAGATACTCCTTCCAAAGGTCAATATACTGCGCCTTCAGATGTACTCCGTCATGTGTATACTCGGCGTTTAGAGCACCGCTTTCATCGCATACCGCCTCGTTAACCTCCAGATAGAAAATGGTCTCATCATCTGCCATTGCCTTAATGCCTTCGTTTCGAATATCAATTCCCTCGTTGGTAATGGCATCACCCTTCGCAGAACGCTTCTCCGTAACCTGCATAATACCTTGCAGATAAATGATGGCATCCGGTTGCAGCTCTCTGATACGGTTCACGCACTCCTGATATTTCTCCAGAAAGCTTTCCGGTGTACCTGTACCCATCTCATTGATACCCAGCATGAAATATACTTTAGAAAACTGATTCTCCGAAAGGGCCTGATCAACAGTAATCTTGCCTGCTTTTCCCGGCACCTCTACAATTTTAGACTTAAAAAGCTTATGCACGGAAAGGCCTACCGAAGCATAAAAAGTGCTGGTCTCTTTCAAACTACTGTACTCATACATGCCCACCGCCCGGGAATCGCCGATAAACACCGCATCATTAAAATAATCGTCCCCCACTGTCTGAAATACCACTTCCTCAGGCTCTGGTTCCGG
>JAZQFO010000207.1:0-34110 GCA_045539535.1 Acetatifactor sp. | reverse complement strand
CTGACCAGAAGTGGATAGGCTATACCACTCTTGCACACTTGGTTGCTGAAAAGATGCGTAATTCCAAGAAAGATGCTTAACAGTTGAGATTGCCACTATTTTGCCAAACATTGAGATTGGGGTTGATTTTATGACGAAAGAAAATTTTATTTATGTGGGCATTGACCTGCATAAGGAAACTCACACCGCAGTTATGATTGACTGCTACAACAAGAAACTGGGAGAGATTACGTTTCCCAACAGACCAGCCGAGTTTCCTAAGCTGGTTGCGAAAGTGAAAAAATGTAATACAGAGGGAAAAGAAGTTGTCTATGGTCTTGAGAATGCCTACGGTTATGGCAGAGCCTTAGCGGTCTGGCTGATTGATAAGGGGTATCTGGTTAAGGATGTAAATACTGCCATATCTCATCGCCAAGCGAAACACAGAGGAGCTATGTACCGTAAAAGCGACAGCGACGATGCAGAAGCCATTGCTTTGGCAACATTAAACATGCTGGATAAACTTCCGGATGCCTGTCCCAATGATGCGTACTGGTCACTTGGTCAGTTGGTGCACCGCAGGGATAATATCATGAAGCAACGGACGAGATTAGTCAACCAATTGCATGAGCAGTTGTGTATTGCGTATCCGTCTTATAAGTCGTTTTTCAATGACATCAGTAGACCTACTGCACTGTACTTCTGGGAGCATTACCCATCCAGAAAATATCTAAAGGGTAAGTCTGTGGAAGATTTGCGAGCGGAACTTGTTCCAGTCAGCCACAATAAATGTTCCACCAAAACCTGCGAGAAAATTTTGGATGCGGTAGCCAGTGACAAGGTTAAAAACAATGCCTATCAAGATGCAAGGGATATGGTAACGCTCAGCATTGTGAATGATTTACAGCACTATGACAGCCAACTGGCAGAAGTAGACAAGATGCTGGAACAGATGTATAAGATGCTGGGCTGCACACTTACAACCATCCCAGGGGTAAATGTCATCACAGCAGTGAAGATTCTTGCTGAAATCGGTGATATTAAACGCTTTAGTAACGCCAATAAACTGGCACAGTTTGCAGGAATTGCACCGCTTCATTTATCATCCAGCGGTAAGGGGAAAGATGTAGCTACCAAGCAGGGGAACAGACGATTGCAGGCAACCATTTACTTCCTTGCGATTCAGATGGTACAGGTATCATCAAAGGGTACACCGAGAAATCCTGTGGTACGGGCATACTACGAGAAACGTAAGGCAGAGGGAAAAACAAGCCAGCAGGCACTGATTTGCATCTCCAGACGGTTAATCAGTATAATTTATGGAATGTTAAAGCACGGTACGGAGTACCGCATGCCGGTAGTGGAAAATGCTGGCGAAAATAGGTAGAGAAAATGGCAAATATGTGGTAGAATTTTAAGCAGATGTAACGGTCGGCTTTGAGAAGTGTATTCTTTTTTCAGAAGATGTGCATCGGCTTGGATTGTTATAAGAGTAAAGAGTTTATGTCAAGAGTGGTAGTGGAACAAAGAAACCATATGCTACAAGTAGACCAAGTTACGGGAAAGGACAAGTAGAACAGGTTTGGGAGAATGCAAAAGACCCGATAACCGGTAAAGTATATGATCCTTCTGGTGTAGAAATTACATGGGATCCTACAAAACCACGAAATGGACAGTGGGATATGGGGCACATACCAGGAGAAAAGTATTCTGAAATGCATCAATTGTATATGGACGATGTAATTACCAAGGATGAGTTTTTAGAATGGTACAGAAATCCAGATAACTACCGACCAGAATTACCTAGCACTAATAGAAGTCATAAGTATGAATGAGGTGACAAACAATGAATATAGAAAAAGCGGATTATGCAACAATTATTAGATTCGGAACGATACATGATTTAAACATGAAACTGCAAATGGAAGGCAAAAATCTTATTGAAGTGTCTAATATTACAGACAAAGAAGGTATAAGTCTTCTTGAAAAAAGCTTGATTGCAAGAAAATTTGATATAGCAAAAGAGCTACTAGCAAATAATGCAAAGGTAAATAATGTTTCAAATGCGGGATGTAACGAATTTCATTACTTGGCTAGTAACATTAATTGTGATGGAGCTTTAGATATTGCAAGGCTCTTATTAGCCAAAGGAACATCATTGATGGAAAAAGAGAGAAAATACGGTAATTCAGCATTTTTTACTCTATGTCAAGAAGTGTTTAAGGTGCGTTCTACCGAAGGATTGGATTTTATCGAGGAATGTTTTGATAAAGTACAGGACTACGACGATTGTAATAAGATGGGATGCAGTATTAGAATGCTTATAAATGAAAGAGGAACAGACAAACTAAAACAAAAAATGGAGTGCTAAAAATGAAACAAAGTATGAACATGGGCGGCTCAATTGTCTCAAAAAATATTTTAGAAAAAAACGGGAAAATTAAATGGTGTTTTCGAGAGGAAAGCGTTAATGCACTCGATAATGGGTGGAGGTTTTTATCTGAAATAGACACTGATGATTATCTACAAGACACCTCCAATATGGTAGTATGTGATTGGGGAACTATTTTAGAGATTGAGCCAGCAATCGCACCTATATTTAATATGCCTATTGGAACGGATTTAACTTTAATGTATGAGAGTCAACGAAAGTATTTTGTTTTTACAGAAACAGGAGAGATATGTGTATTGTAAATTCGATATACACATGAACATTTCAAGGGCCGTAAAGAGTTTATGTCAAGAGTGGTAGTAAAGCTGCTACAGATGTAGATATCCCTAATACAAAGCCCAGTATAAACCAAGGAAAAGTTCCATTTAGAAATGCTGATTTTAAAAAGCCAGATATAAAAATGGTCAATGACGCAGCAAATCAAGTCGGTATTGATCGAAAAGAGTTTGGTAATTATATTCATGAGATAAAAGCTGACTTGGGTATGAAGGCTAATCAAAACTTTACATATCAAGAGTTACTTGAATTAGCTGAAGAATACAAAAAGATGACAGAATAGTGGAGGACGCAAAGTGTTTAATGGTGAAATAGTATTTGCTATAGCGGACGTCGAACATCTAAAAGTTGATTTTGGCACGGAGATTGTGCCTACTAAGATAGTCAACAAAGATGATTTGGTGGTATTAGGAAGAAAAGCCCCTAAAAATAAATGGATGTATAAGATTGTATATGGTAATGAAAAGGAATACTTAGATAGTCTAGAAAATATGGTAAACCAATTGTGTAGCAAGGCAGAATATGTTAATGAATTGGTAAGAACATATGAAGAGGTAAGTATCATGATATATGTTCGCTCTGAATTTGCAGAAATAGGCTATGGTATTCCAAGTCATATATTAAAAAAATTATCATTGCTTGATTGTTCGCTTAATTTTAGTATACTTTCATTTGGAATGGCAATAGATGCTTGACGATTCTAAGTTGTCCATGTTACAATGGCACGCAACAGGGGGATAAGGGGGATGAAAAATCCTTATAACACCTAAGTGGAAACACAGAAGCGAGGATGTTCTCTCGGCAACCGCCACGGAGCAGCCTCGCTTTTACTGTTATATGACAATTCCGCTAAAATTATTCCAAAGCATAACAAATTTTGAAGCAGCAGAGAAAGTTATTACCGAGGAGGAGCTGGTGTCTAAGCTGGAAGGCTATGACTATGAGAGAAGTGACTATGGTACAGCAGGTATCAGCTATCGATTCTATAATCGTGATGACAAGTATAATGGCTATGTTTTTGATGTAGATGATGGTGTGGTAACCAGAATTGCAGTTTTGGCTAAAATGAGTTCTAAGCAGTAATCAGTCAAATAAAGTAGGAGAGAATTTGCAATGTGCAAATTCTCTCCTTTTGTATGCTATCAATATAAATCCGTCCTTATTCCTCCACCACATCCCACATCAACTCAGCCAGATCCTGAGCCATCATATAGCGTGTGGTTTCGTTGGGGTGGCAGCCGTCCTGCAGGTATTCTAAGTGGTTGCCGTCATTGATGCCCAGCTTGGTGTAGCAGTTGTACAGAGGCAGCTCGTAGTCCATGCTGATCATATCCATGGCAGCGATATAATCTACCAAAAGGCCGCCGGTCTCGGACTGGGGCTCCATTCCATTATTGAAATAAGAAGTGTAGTTGGGGGTCATCAGTACAATGGTGGCCTCCGGATAGGCGCCCTGTAAATCCTCAATGGCAGTGCGCAGTGCGCCGGCATAGGTGTTGGTATCGTAAGGGTCATCGGAGCTTACCGTATGTCCGGTGAAATAATCGTTCATACCGAAATTAATCACGAAACATTTTTTGCGCTTTTTCTTTGCATTTTCTGCATAATCCGTAATGCCCTTATAAACCAGGGTATCCTCTTTGTATCCGCTTGCATCCTGAGCCAGGAAGCTGTCCACCACCTGGGTAAGAGAGGTGCCTGCGTCGTTGAGAACTGCAGCGGAGCTTCCGCCCTGAGCACAGTTGTAAACATGGGCTCCGGTCAGGCCGCCAAAGGCTCCGGGATAGGACGAGGTCTCTTGGAAGGCGGTCAGACTGTCACCAAAAAATACCACATCCCATTTGGATAAATCCGGATATTCCGAAGTGGCATCCTGGTCAGTATCTTCCGTAGTCTCACGGCATTCTTCAATCAGAGTCTCGAAGGTTTTCATTTCTTCTTCGTAATTATCCAGAGTCAAAATATAATTGCGATCCACAAAGGATTGCAGGGTAAGGGAATGTGCAATGCCTTCGTTGACGCCAAAGTCGCTGTCATAGTTGGCAGGATTGTCCACCAGCCACCGGGTGCCGCCAAAGAAATAGATGGTCACATTTCCCTGAATCCAAGGGTCCTCCTCGTAGTAGGGCATCAAAGTATTGATAAAGTCTTTGTATGCATTTAGGGTAGCAGTATATTCCTCTTCCTCCAAATCAGCCCAATATTCCAGAGAGGGGTAAGCTACCAGTACCTCCACCGGCACGCCGTACCACCGGTCGATGATGCCTAAAAGCTCCTCGGCAGATACAATATCCGGGCGGATACCCAACTGAATAGAAGTGATTTCACGGCCGTTTTCCATTACAGAGTCAAAGTAGCTGTTTAAGGTCTCCAGATCAGGAATGCAGTAGGAGGACTTTAAGGGGTAGGTTTTTCTGTAATAAGTAAAGTCCTCTTCCGAGAAATTATCGATTGCAAAGGTGGAGAAAAAGATGGATGTATAGTCATCTTGGGCCATTCGTGCATAGTCGTTACGCATGGGTTCTAGGCGCTTATTTTCTTTATAGTTCTCCACGTATTTGTAGGCGCCCACACCGATGGCTGCCAATAATACCAATATAAAAACAATGTGTATCATCTTTTTCATGAAAGGATACCTCCCAAGGTTTGTAACATAGTCTGTGGACATTCTACCACAAGCCGGGGGAAATGTAAAACCTAAAACCATTGCTTAAAACGCCAAAAAAGGGTATAATACCCTATTATGGGAAAATATGTGTCTGAGTTAAAATTAACCATGAAAAAAGTATACGGTCATAAGGCGTATGTGTTGTTGCTAAGCTTGGTGGCGCTGTGCGGTTATGGATTTAAAATCGCTCATCCTGCCATGGGAATTGATGATACGCCCTATGCTTATTATTTTGAGGAGGGTCTGGCGGCTGTTGTGGGTCGTTGGGTCCTGTTTGTGTTGAATAAAATATTCAGTCTTTCAGAGTTTGCCCCCTTTCTCACGGACTTTGTGGGGGTATTGCTTCTGATGCTGGCAGTGACGGTCTGGGGTGCTTTGTTTTACAGTGTACTTGGAGAGCGGATACCCAGATGGGGGTATTGGCTGTTTTCCGGTATCTTCCTTTCCTGTCCCTTGATTGCGGAGGTGTATACTTATTACCTGCACAACGGCATCGCTTTGGGGTATCTGTTTTGTGGCGTCAGTCTGGGGCTTTTGCGCATGGGACTGAATGATTTGCTTATCAGGCGCACCAAGGGGGCCGGGGCATATCTGGCCGGAGCTGTGGCGGCTATGGTTGTAGCCATGGGCTGCTATGAGTCCTTTATGATTGTGTGGCTGGTGGGCGTGCTGTTATTGTTTTTGACAGAGCGTCTGGCAGGCAGCGGACAGAAGGTGTTCCGCAAGCTGTTGTGTGCTGCATTGGTGGCGGCTACCGCCATGGTGCTTCGCAGTATTGTGTTGGAGATTGTAATCGGTGTCTTTGGTCTTTCCGGGCTTCGGGATGAGGCGGTGCTTCGTTCGGTGACGGAGATGCTTAGCTGGATGAAGGAGCCCGGTGCATGGGCGGAATTTGCCATGGTGTTAAAGCGTATTTACGTGATGTATGGTGTGTTTGCCTGTGCCTATTATCCTATTTTTGTGTTTGTATTGGCATCGGTTGTGATTGGTGTGTTTGCCCTGTGGCGTACCTTCAAGCAGAGGGATGGCTGGATTCTGATACTGTCTGTGGGTGTGTATATTGCGGCCTTCTTATTGGTGTTAGTGGAGGGTTCGGTCACCTTGTACCGTTCGGCTCAGTTTCTGCCTTTGATCTGCGGCTTTGGTATGCTGATGGCAGTGTATGCAGTAAAGAATTTCCCCAAGGGACGTATGCTTGTAGGGATTTTGGCGGTAAGTATTCTGTGGAATCAGTGCACGGATTTGAATAAATGGTTTTATGTGGATTATCAAAAGTATGAGTATGCCAAGGAGTATATGTCCCGGGTGGCCTATGCGCTGGAGCGGGATTTTGACCTTTCCAAGCCGGTGATTTTTACCGGAGAGCTGGAGAATCCGGAGGGCATTGTGGGAGATGCCTATGTGACCTACAATTCCGAGACGTTTTACAAGATGAAGGCCCTTACCGATCCTGTGGACGAGCATTTGCTGGACAAGTTCTACAGAGGGTATGGTGTGTGGGTGGCACAGACGCCTTCTCTGTCTGTGATCAGCTGGGGCAAGAATGCCTTTGGCACAGATGAGGAGCTGGTGCGCTTTATGGCCCATCACGGACATGCGGTGATTCCTCGCAGGGACAGTACCTATTATGAGGAGGCAGAGAGCTACAGTGTGAATATGCCGCACTTTCCACAGGAGGGTTCCATTGAGGATCGGGGCGAATATATCATTGTGCATTTTTAATCAGGGAAGTTGTTATGGCGGAGTATTTGGATGCTCCGCCTATTGTCCTTTTTATAAGCAGGCTTAAATCTTGTGAAATTCTTAATTTTTTCTGTGGATTTTTGTGAATATTGGCTCAAAAGTTTTACTATGCAGGAAAAGTGTGGTACAATAATTAGTTAGTAGAATGGGGTAATAGGGCAAGATGAAGGAAAGAATTTATGTCTGTCACACCTACTATCATGTGTATGTGACTTTTTTAAAGGAGTTAAAGCTCCCCATAGAGAAAAGAGGCCAAGCTACGCTGGTGCTTTCTAAAATGTCCTGTGATTTTGAAAAGTTAAAGGAGCGGGTGGAGAGTACCGGTTTGTTCTCGCAGGTGCTTGAGTTTGACGAGCAGAACGAGAAGAATTTTCCGGAGCTTGCAAAATACCGCCAGGGCGCAGGGAATTTCCTGGGCAATCTGTGGAAGCGGATTCAGTTTACTAAGCGTTATGCCAAGCTGCAGGAGCCCTATCTTCCTGTGGATTTCAGGGAGTATCAGGATATTTATGTGTACTGTGATTCGGACCCTATCGGGTATTACCTGAATCAGAACCGTATTTATTATCATGCCTTGGAGGACGGGCTGAACTGTCTTAAGAATTTTGATGCGGCCCGGTATGACAACAGAGGGCATTTTGGCTTGAAGGCGTTTTTGTCCCGGAAGCTGAATCTGATTTTTGTACAAAACGGTTATGGCAAGTATTGTCTGGACATGGAGGTCAATGATATTTCGGCCATTCAGTATCCTTGTCCTCAGTACATTGAGGAGCCCCGCCAGGCTTTGGTGGACCGTCTTACAGAAGAGGACAAGCAGATTATTTTAAAAGCGTTCATCCGGGATAAGGAGACCTTGGAGCGCCAGATTGCAGAGTGCAGCGGTGTGGCGGATAAGATTTTGATTCTTACGGACCCCTTGTGTACTTTGGATGTGCGGGAGCGGATTTTTAGAGATATTATAGAGCAGTTTGAGCCGGAGGGGCAGATTTTTATCAAGCCTCATCCCAGAGATGAGCTGGATTACCGAAAGCTATTTGGGGAGTATCCCCAGTTTGACGCCACGGTGCCTATGGAGCTTTTGAATTTCTTCCCGGGGCTTCGTTTCAAAAAGGCGGTGGCTGTTCTCACAGAAATTAAAGCAATCCAATTTGCAGACAGTATTGTCCGTCTGGGGGTGGATTTTATGGACAAGTACGAGGATCCTCTTGTGCACAGACAGAATGAGCAGGTTGGAATTGAAAGGAAAGAGTAATGTTACAAATTCTCAAGAAACTAAATGTTTTGTTGGATAAAAAACAAAAGCGCACCATGGTGGGACTGATGTTTCTCATGGTCATCGGAGCCTTCTTGCAGACAGCGGGAGTGGGGCTTTTGGTGCAGGTGGTAAATATTGTAATTGACCCCCAGGCGGTGCAGAGCAGTGCCATTGCATCCTGGGTGTACAGGCTGTTTGGAGAGCCGGATTATCAGACCTTTGCAGTGTCTATTATGGCAGTTCTCATTGCGGTATTTATCATCAAGAATGTGTTTTTGTATGTGCAGCAGAAGCTGACCTTTGCTTTTGTGTATACCAATCAGTTCCGCACCTCTGAGCGCATGATGCGCAATTATCTGCGCAGGAATTATGAGTTTTATCTGAATGCGGATACAGCGGTGGTGCAGCGCAGCATTACCTCGGATGTAAACAATATGTATGCGCTGATTTTGGCACTTTTACAGATGCTGTCTGACGGCGTGGTGTCCTTGTTTATTATCACTTATTGTTTCCTGACCAATGGTACCATGACCATGCTTTTGGCAGCTGTGATGCTGGTGGTGATGGCAGTGGTTAAGAAGGTGTTAAAGCCCATTATGTATCAGGCCGGCAAGGACAATCAGGACTACTACAGTGGTTTGTTTAAGTGGATTTCCCAGACGGTTCAGGGTATCAAGGAAGTAAAGATTACCACCAAGGAGCAGTACTTTGTGGATGAGTACAAAAAGTGCGGTAAGGGCTATGTGGATGCGGTGCAGAAGTACAGCCTCTACAACAACATCCCTAAGCTTCTCATTGAGTCTGCCTGTGTGGCGACCATGGTGGGATATATGATTTATCTGGTGGTAGCCGGTGTGTCCACCGAGAATATGTTGACGGTATTTTCTACTTTGGCAGCAGCGGCTTTTGTGCTTTTGCCCTGTGTGAACCGTATCAACAACCAGATCAATTCCATTGCGTATTTTGAGCCCTTCTTTATGGGCGTAAGCGATAATCTGCAGGACGAAATCAGTGGCGACAAGGTGGATATGAGCTTTGCCACCAATGAAACCGAGAAGCTTCCTGTGGAGAAGTCCATTGAATTAAAAGATATTACTTACGCATATCCCAATACGGAGAAGTTGATTTTCAACCATGCAGATCTGACCATTCCCGTAGGTGCGTCTGTGGGTATTGTGGGCACCTCCGGTGCAGGTAAGAGTACCGTGGTGGATATCCTGCTGGGACTGTTGCAGGTAAAGAGCGGGCAGGTTCTGGCAGACGGTGTAGATACCAAGACCCAGTATCGTAAGTGGCTTAAAAATGTGGGTTATATTCCTCAGATGATTTTTATGCTGGATGATACCATCCGCAATAATGTGGCATTTGGTGTGCCTGCAGATGAGATTGATGAAAACCGTATATGGGAGGTTTTGAAGGAAGCCCAGCTGGATGAGTTTATCAAGACCTTGCCGGAAGGGTTGGATACCGGTATCGGAGAGAGAGGCATTCGTCTTTCCGGCGGACAGCGTCAGCGTATCGGTATTGCCAGAGCCCTTTACAACAATCCTGAGGTTCTGATTCTGGATGAGGCTACGTCTGCTTTGGACAATGATACAGAGGCAGCCATTATGGAGTCTATCAACCGTCTTCACGGCAAGAAGACTTTGGTGATTATTGCGCATAGATTGCAGACCATCGAGAAGTGCGATTTGGTATATCGTGTGGAGGATGGCAAGGCTACACTGGAGAGGGGCAGCTTATGAGATTAAGTATCATTGTGCCGGTTTATAATATGGCGGCTGATGGTAAATTAGCATATTGTCTGGACTCTTTGGTGAATCAGACCCTTAAGGAACCCTATGAGATTATTGCTGTGGATGATGCGTCCACTGATAATTCCCTGGAGGTTTTGAAGGATTATGAGAGCCGGTATCCGGAGCTTTTTAAGGTGGTGTCCTATGAGGTGAACCGTCGCCAGGGCGGTGCCAAAAACGCAGGTCTTAAGGTGGCCACGGGAGAATGGATCGGATTTATCGACAGTGACGACTGGGTGACGTCGGACTATTATGAGAAGCTTTTGAATAAAGCATACGAAACCGGTGCGGATATGGTGGGCTGCGACTACAATCTGGTGGACAGACACACCTTTGAGGTGGGGCGCATTGTTCAGAATAATAGCGCGGACCAGACCGGTGTTTTGGATGAGGCCGGACACAAGCGTCTTATCATGCGCTCCGGTAGCATGGTTATCAAGATTTATAAGCACAGCGTGATTCGTGAAAATAAGTTGTGTTTCCCGGAGGGGATTTTCTACGAGGACAACTGTGCAGGACCTTTGTGGTCTTTGTATTTTACCCATTTTGAGCGGGTGGAAGAGCCCATGTATTATTATTACCAGCACAATGTTTCCACGGTGCACCATATCACGGAGGCCAAGTGCAGGGACCGCATGAAGGCGGCGCAGCTTCTATATCAGGAGTGCAAGGAAAGAGGGTTTCTTGAGCAGTATCATGAGGAGCTGGAATACCGTTTCTGCGAGCTTTATTATGTGATTACACTTTTTTCATATATGTCCGGTGTAAAGCATCCCAAGCTGTCTTTTGTAAAGGAGCTTAGAAGAGGGGCTGTAGAGCGTTTCCCGGAGTTTGCGAAGAACAGATATTATAAACAGTTTACCGGGGATGAGGAGAAGCAGCTGATTCAGATGCAGAGCAAGTCGGATTTACGCTTTTACTGGTACTATCGGTTAAAGCTTTGGGTGCGCAGGTTGAGAGCCGGCAGAAAGTAATTGGGCCGGACAGAAGACGGATAAAATAAATTCGAGAGGTGATATCCTTTATGGAATCCAAAAAACTGGCGATTATAACAGCCCGGGGAGGCAGCAAACGCATTCCCCGCAAAAATATAAAAGAATTTTGCGGTAAGCCTATTTTGGCTTACTCCATTGAGGCAGCAGTAGCTTCCGGTATTTTTGATGAGGTGATGGTGTCCACGGATGATGAGGAAATAGCGCAGATTGCTGTAAAGTACGGTGCCAAGGTGCCTTTTTACAGAAGTGCGGAAACAGCCAATGATTACGCAACCACCAATGATGTGATTCTGGAGGTTTTGGCAGAGTATGAGAAGGGCGGAGCGCACTTTGATATGGCAGTTTGTATTTATCCTACAGCGCCTTTTGTAACTGCAGGGAAGCTTAAAGAGGCAGTGGAGAAATTAGAGGCAAGTGATGCAGATACCCTGATTCCCGTGGTGGCGTTCTCATATCCTACGCAGCGTGCCATGGTGGTGGAGAATGGGAAGCTTGTGTTTGAGTATCCTCAGTATCTGGATGCCCGGTCCCAGGATTTGGTGCCCCATTATCATGATGTGGGACAGTTTTATGTGTTCCGCACGGAAGCTTTTAAGCAAAACCGCAAGCTGATGGTGGGCAATATTCTGCCTCTTATTGTTTCGGAGCTTGAGGTGCAGGATATCGACAATCAGACCGACTGGGAGATTGCCGAGATGAAATATCAGTTGATGAAGAATAAATAGAGTTGGCTTAATTGCATGGAGGAAGAAAGATTGAATAAAGAAATCAGAATCGGTAAGCACATCATCAGTGAGAATTCACCTACCTTTATCATTGCTGAAATGTCTGCCAACCACAACATGGATTTTGACCGTGCAGTGGCCATTATGCAGGCGGCCAAGGATGCCGGTGCGGACGCGGTAAAGATTCAGACTTATACGCCGGATACCATTACCCTGGACTGCGATGATGAGTGTTTTCAGCTTACACAGGGTACCATTTGGGACGGTACCACTCTGCACAAGCTGTATCAGACTGCATATACTCCCTGGGAGTGGCAGCCCAAGCTGCAAAAGATTGCAGAGGAGATGGGGCTTGAGTTCTTTTCTTCTCCCTTTGATTTTAGTGCCATTGATTTTCTGGAGGAGATGAATGTGCCTGCCTACAAGGTGGCGAGCTTTGAAATCAATGACATTCCTTTTATCCGTAAGATTGCACGTCTGGGAAAGCCTATTATTTTTGCAACAGGTATTGCCAGACTTTCCGATATTGAGCTGGCAGTGGAGACCTGCAAGCAGGAGGGCAACACAGACATCATTTTGTTGAAATGTGTTTCATCCTATCCTGCGCCCTTTGAGGATATGAACTTGAGAAATATTCCCACCCTGGCAAACACCTTTGGATGTATCGCAGGTCTTTCAGACCACAGCATGGGCCATGCGGTGGCGGATGCGGCAGTGGCGCTGGGAGCTAAGGTGGTGGAGAAGCATCTGACCTTGTCCAGAGCGGACGGCGGAGCAGATGCGGCATTTTCCATGGAGCCGGATGAGTTTAAGCAGATGGTGGACAACATCCGTAAGATTGAAAAGGCCCTGGGCAAAACTACCTATGAGTTAACGGAGAAGCAGATTACGGAGAGACAACATTCCCGTTCTCTTTTCGTGGCGCAGGATATGAAGGCAGGGGATGTATTTACCCCTGAAAATCTTCGTTCGGTCCGTCCGTCAGCGGGACTTCATACCAAGCATTATGAGGAACTTTTAGGACGTAAGATTGTAAAGGATGCCAAGCTGGGAACTCCTATGAGCTGGGATTTGGTTGATTTTGGAGAGTAAGTATGTTTATTGTTCGCGCAGACGGAAATGCAAAAATCGGAGCAGGTCATCTGATGCGTTGTCTGACCATTGCCGGGGCTGTTAAGAAGCTGCCCAACCCTCCTCAAATACTGGTGTTGTGTGCAGATGAGGAGTCCGGAAGATTTGTCTCGGATAGAGGCTTTGAGACTCTTGTGCTTCATACGGAATATGACCGGATGGAGGAGGAACTTCCCGCGTGGAAGCAGTGGATAAAGGGCGAGGATCATTTGATTCTTGTGGACAGCTATCAGGTTACAGATGAGTATTTATCGAAGCTTGGTCAGTTTGGCCGGGTGTATCTGATGGATGATTTGCAAGATGGGGCGTATCCGGTGGATGGTATTATTAACTACAATATGTACGCAGATGAGAAGGTATATGACAGATTGTATGCAGACAGGAAACTGCAACTGTACTTAGGGGGGAGCTATGCACCTTTGAGAGAGCAGTTTCAAAATGTGGAATACCATGTAAGAGACCGGGTGGAGCAAGTGCTTCTGACCACGGGAGCTGCGGATGGGGATAATATTGCCGGAGCTGTTATGGACCGGATTTACAGAAAAGATTTGATTTATCATGTGCTGGTGGGGAGATTTAGTCCTCATTTGGCCGGATGGCAGGAGCGTGCAGAAAAATATCCCAATATTCAGGTGCATTATGATGTACAGGATATGGCGGGGCTGATGAAGCGGTGCGATTTGGCTGTCACGGCAGGAGGCAGCACGGTGTACGAGCTGTGCGCTGTGGGTGTACCTTTCATTGCCTTTGCTTATGCTATGAATCAGGAGCTGGCGGTGGCATATCTGCATGACAAGGACATTGCCGGCAGCGCAGGATGTTGGCATTTGGATGCGGAAGGAACAGCGGTTACCATAGAGGATTTGTTTGAACGGCTGTATGAAGATTTGGAATTAAGAAGATATTATAGCAAGCGGGAACATCAGTTGACAGATGGATTGGGGGCAGACAGAATTGCCCGCCGGTTGTGTTCGGAGGCATAGTTGATAAAAGGGAATAGAAAATCCATTTTGAATATTGTGTATACGGCTGTGGCTGTGGTGGCGTTGGGGTTGCTTTTGTTTTTTACCTATCCGGGAAGCCGCAAGGAGCCTGTGCGCACTGATTACCCGGTGGTAATTCTCGGCGACAGTGTGCTGGGACAGTGTAGGGATGAGAGTTCTGTTGCCGCACAGCTTGAGGCGCTTTTGGGGCAGCCTGTTTTTAACGGTGCCTTCGGTGGCACGAGAATGGCCATGAAAAGCTCTGGTGAGTACAATGCAGATTTGCTGAATATGGTAGGGCTATCCAAGGCCATTGCCGCAGATGATTTTGGTGTACAGCAGACGGTGCGGAGTCGAAAGGAAGTAACCTCTTATTTTGAGGATACAATTGATGAGCTTGCGCAGGTGGACTTTGCCAATACAGAAGTGCTGCTTTTGGCTTTTGGAGTGAATGATTATCATGCAGGTGTTCCTTTGGAAAATCCTAAGGACCCCATGGATATCTATACCTATTCGGGAGCCCTTCGGGAGGTGCTTCACACACTGCAGGAAAGCTATCCGGATATGAGGATTGTGCTGGTAACACCTACGTATGCCTGGTATATTGCCAATGATTTAACCTGTGAGGAATATGTAATAGAGGGCAATGTGCTGGAGGATTTTGTGGAGCAGGAGCTTGCCATTGCAGCGGAATTTGACGTGGAAGTGATTGATTTGTATCACGATTTTTACACTCATGAGAAGTGGGAGGATTGGAGAACTTACACGGAGGATGGTTTACATCCCAATGAGTACGGAAGAACCCTTTTGGCTGAAGTTCTTGCAAAGGAACTGGCCGAAAGGTAATAGATATTGTTTGGAGAGGAAGATATCATGAGTAAGACATTGCAGACGCCGGCTAAACACCTGGCGCTTTGGGGGAAGGGGATTCATAGAGAATACAAAATAGCTTTTGTGGCGGCTATGGTAATCGGCCTTTTGATTCATATGCCTGTGATTTTATCGGATATTCCCAACCACGACGGATTGGGAAGCATGTATTTTGACCAGAATATGATTACCTCCGGCAGATGGTTTCTTACCGTTGCCTGCGGATTTTCGTCCTATTTTACAATCCCTTGGATTATCGGTCTGCTGGGACTTATCTTTTTGGCGCTTGCAGCTGTGGCGCTGGTGGAGCTTTTAGAGGTAAAAGAGAGTTGGGCCATCGTGCTTGTATCGGGGCTTTTGGTAAGTTTCCCGGCACTGGCTTCCACCTTTTCTTATGTGTTTACCATGGATGGTTATATGCTGGCACTTTTACTGGCAGTGCTGTCCGTGCTGTGCACCAAGAAATATAATTGGGGCTTTGTGGCAGGTGCCTTTTGCCTGGCGCTTAGCATGGGTACCTATCAGTCTTATTTGCCCTTTGCCATTTTGCTTTGTTTTTATGAGGTGCTGATGATTCTGGCAGACAGCGGCAAGTTTTCTGATAAGCTCAAACAGTGTGCAAAATATCTTTACATGGGCGTTTTGGGCGTGGCTTTGTATTATCTGATTCTGCAGGTGCTTCTTTCGATACAGGGGAAGGAGTTGGCCTCTTATCAGGGTATCAACGGTATGAGCAGTGGCTTTAGTGCGAGCAGTATTGCCCATATGTATCGGGATTTTGTAACCTTTACTTTAAAGGGTGAAGTGCTTTACAATAATGTATTTTCCTTTGTGGCCTGCTGTGTATTAATCATCATGTTTGCAGTGGTGGCAGCAAGTCAGTGTATGGACCGTAAGTGGTGGAAGAGCCCTGGTTTTTATGGCGTGATCCTTTTGTCAGCAGTGGTGTTGCCATTGGCTACCAATGTGATTCTTTTGATTTCACCCCAGGTGACCTATCACTTGCTGATGCGTTATCAGTGGGTTGTGTATCTGATTCTGGCGGTGGCTTTTGTAGCGCGCTTTGCAGGAGAGAAAACAAGCGGTGTCTGTGCACAGTGGGGAACGCTTCTGGCAGCTTTGGTCCTGGTGTTTAACTATGCAGTGACCGACAATATCGGCTATTCTAATTTGGAGAAGCGTTATGAGAAGACCTACGCCTATTGCTCCAGACTGCTTGACAGAATCGAACAGACCGAAGGATATTATCAGGGTATTCCCATTGCCATGGTGGGTGTGGTAGGCTATAATCCCTATCCTGTGACAGATATTACCATGGATGTGACAGCACCTCTTACAGGATTGAATGGTGATACGCTTTTGTATACCGGTGAAAATTATGAGATTTTCATGCGCAATTACCTGGGTGCCAGCCTGAATATTATGACACCTGAGGAGATGGGTGATATTTATTTTTCTCAGGAATATATCGAGATGGAAAGTTTTCCGGCCCCTTCTTCCGTGAAGATTGTGGATGGAATTATGTACGTAAAGACAGAGAATGTAGGGAGAGATTAACAAATGTCTGTGTTATCAATTGTATTGCCTGCTTACAACGAAGAACAGAATATTGCCAATACTTCTAAGGTGCTGGCGGAGTATCTGACCGGTCAGGGAATTGATTATGAGCTGGTGTTTATCAGCGACGGTTCCACGGATCAAACTTACAGTGAAATCCAGAAGGCTGCAGCGGAAAATCCCCGGGTAAAGGGGGCTCAGTTTTCCCGCAATTTTGGCAAGGAGGCCGGCATTTTTGCAGGACTTGAGCTGGCAAGCGGAGATGCAGTGGTGGTGATGGACTGTGATTTGCAGCATCCACCCGAGGCCATTCCTCTGATGTGGGAAAAGTGGAAAAAGGGTGCCGAGGTAGTGGAAGGCATTAAGTCTGACCGCGGTAAAGAAAGTCTTGGCTATAAGTTGTCCACAGGATTGTTTTATAAGATTATGAGTAAGCTGATCAAAATTGATATGAATGCCTCCTCTGATTTCAAACTGTTGGACCGCAAGGTGGTAAATGTGCTTCTGAAACTGCCGGAGCGCAATACCTTCTTCAGAGCCTTGACCTTTTGGGCGGGATTTAATACGGAGACGGTGGAGTATGAGGTGCAGGAGAGACAGTTTGGCAAGAGTAAGTGGTCTTTGTGGAGCCTGATGAAGTATGCCATTACCAATGCAACCTCCTTTAGTACCTTGCCCTTGCAACTGGTAACAGTGATGGGTGTAATATCTATTTTTGGCAGTGTAATTCTGGCGATACAGACCCTTGTCAGATATCTGATGGGTGCATCTGTGGAGGGCTTTACAACGGTAATTTTACTGGTGTTGATTATTGGTGGTTTTATCATGTTAAGCCTGGGCATCATCGGACACTATATTGCCCGGATTTATGAGGAAGTAAAAGGAAGACCCAAGTACATTATCAGCCGGGTTACTGACGGTGTGAACGGCAATGTAACCGGAACTTGGAAGTAGAAACGGATAGTTAGAAAAGGAGCGGCGTATGATTAATTTTAATGTTCCGCCTTATGTGGATAAGGCAGCCGATTATATACAGGAGTGTGTAAAAAATCAAAAAATTTGCGGAGACGGTCCCTACACCAAAAAGTGTAATGAGTGGTTTGAGGAGCGCACCGATACCAGAAAGTGTCTTTTGACTACCTCTTGTACCCATGCCACGGAGCTTGCGGCTCTTTTGGTGCAGGTGCAACCCGGGGATGAGGTAATTATGCCTGCCTATACCTTTGTATCCACCGCAGATGCATTTGTTCTGCGCGGGGCTGTGCCTGTGTTCGTGGATATCCGTCCGGATACCATGAACATCGACGAGACCAAAATCGAGGCAGCTATTACAGAGAAGACCAAGGGTATTGTGCCTGTGCATTATGCAGGTGTTTCCTGTGAAATGGATACTATTCTGGATATTGCTAAGAAACATAATCTGTGGGTAATTGAGGATGCGGCGCAGGGTGTTATGGCTTCCTACAAGGGACGTGCGCTGGGTACCATCGGTGATTTTGGTTGCTACAGCTTCCACGAGACCAAGAACTACAGTATGGGTGAGGGCGGAGCTTTATTAATCCGTGATGAAAAATATGTGGAGGATGCGGAGATTATCCGTGAAAAGGGTACCAACCGCAGTAAGTACTTCCGAGGCCAGATTGATAAATATACTTGGGTAAACTACGGTTCCTCTTATCTGCCCAGTGATATGAATGCGGCATATCTTTATGCTCAGCTTGAGATTGCAGATGAGATGAATGAAGCCAGACTTTCTGCATGGAACCGGTATTATAAGAATCTCTCGGATTTGGCCAAGGAGGGCAAGATTGAGCTTCCCGTGGTTCCTGAAGATTGTGTGCACAATGCCCACATGTTTTATATTAAGGCTAAGGATATTGAAGAGCGTACCGCTTTGATCGATCATTTAAAGGCCAATGATATTCTGGCGGTATTCCACTATATTCCTCTGCATACAGCGCCTGCAGGATTAAAGTACGGTCGTTTCCATGGAGAGGATGTTTATACCACCAAGGAAAGCGAGAGACTGCTTCGTCTGCCTATGTATTATGGCCTGACAGATGAGCAGGTGGATTATATTTGCAGTAAGGTAAAAGAGTTTTACGCAGAATAATAGAAGGGGTATTGCCCCAAAGATAATCAAGGAGCACTTATGCAGAAGATTCTAAGCAGAATAATCTTCATAGGATTTGGTATTCAGATTGTACTTAGCATACTCTGGATGTGCAATGCTTTCGCCAGTCTGAAGGGACCGGCTGAAGGCATTGTTTGCGTGGGTGCAATTTTGGCACTAATGCTGTCTGTGGTATTATTAAAGCGCATAATAAGCGAAGAAAAGTCGCTTTGGTCAGATGTTTTTGTGGCAATGGCAGTGGTTACCTTTCCCTTTGTGATGCAGACGGTGATGAACCCGGACAGAAGAGTGGTGGTTACGGTTTTGCTTTTGTTGGCATCGGGAGGAGTCCTTCATGTGTTGCCGAAACAAAAAGGGTTTAGATGCTTTTTGGTAGTATTGTGCTTTAGTGTGTTTGGTGCAGGTATCGTGCTGGGTGCAGAAACGATTGGCCGCGATCCTGTAAATCTTCAGGTTCGATGGACGGAGCGCATTGCCGGTACTACCTTGCAGGATATTCACGAGAAGGTTCCCAAGGAGAGCAGAAAAAAGGTTCCTTACAGTAGAATGTCTGATTTTGCAGGTGAGATCAGCGGCATTGAAAAAGAGTTGTATCCCTATTTGGTAAATAAGTATGGGGAAGAAGAGGCGCTGGCGGTTCTGGCAGATTATCGTGCTGTTGCGTGGGAGCGTTGGACCAGCCGTATCGTAAAGGAAGCGGCCTGGGACGGGGCCGGTTATCTGATTGCGCCGGTGGTGGTTTCCATGCAGCTTTCCGGACGTGGATATGACTCCTATACGGGTATGAATTATAGGGAGCTTTTGCTTCCTGCGCCGGAGCTTGGAAAGCTGTATACCGGCTATGGATGCTGGTGGTTTGTTGTAGCTTTTGTCTGCGGCACGGTACTGACGGTTTTGAGACTGATTAAGAAGGAGTATTGCTTGTATGTCCCCGGATGCGTTTCTCTGGGAATTCCTGCGTTGGTCATGGTCTTATTGTATGCTTTAAACGGTGCAGGAAGAATGGATTATAAAAATACGTTGGTGATTCTGTGCGGATGGCTTGTATGGATGGCAGTATGCGCATTGCCTATGGGAGGGAATTCGGATGAAAAAGAGTGAGAAGCTTCTTTTTGGTGCCGGATTGCTGGTGCTGTGTTTGATGCTGGTGCCTGCTTTGCTTCTGGGAGATGGCGCAGTTTTTACCTATCATGACCAGTTGGATGGCGAGATGATTGCCTATATTCTTCAGGCAAAACATTTAGGAGAATCAGATCTGTTTTTGGAATTTATGGGCGGCGCATATAAGACCGCTTTGACACCGCCTGCGCCTCTTTCGGTATTGCTTTTTGTGACCGGACATTATAGAGAGGCATTATTTATCATGCAGCTTTTGGGAAGCCTTGTGGGTTATGTGGGCATGTTTTTGCTGGCCAGAGAAATTACCGGCAACAGTGTGGCTGGGTTGCTTGCCGGCGGGTTGTATGGTGCATTGCCTTTTTTGCCTGTATATGGATTTTCCCAGTATGGTTTGCCTTTGCTGTTGTGGTGTGTGCTGCAGGTTAGAAAAGGGGAAAAACGGTTTTTTTCTTGTGCTTACGCACTGATATTTGCATTGAACTCCTCGCTGGCTTTGGTGGGCTTTGCGGTGCTTGCAGTATTTTTGATATGGCTGGTGGCAGAGTTTATAAAGGGTCAAAAAAGCAAGCTTAAGGAGCCTGTCATTATGTGGTTTATTTTGCTTGTGGGTTATGTGGTTACAAACCTCTCATTGATTGGTCAGATGACGGGCCTTTTGGGTGAAGGAATGGTTTCTCACAAGTCGGATTACACGCTGGTACCGGAACGTTTTGGGACAGGGTGGCTGAATGGATTTTTGTATGGCGGTCAGCACAGCCAGGATTATCACTTGAGCTTCCTGGCGGCAGGTGTGGTGATTTGGCTGATTTCCATGGCGGTGTCCCGTGATAGGGAAGCGGTGGCAATCAGAAAATATGCCTTGGGCTGCGTGGTTTGTAATCTGCTTTTGGCAGCGGTTTCAGCTCTTTGGAACTGTGGTATTGGTATTATGCTCAGAGAAAATATGGGCGCCTTGGGTGCCTTTGGAGTTGAACGTTTCCTCTGGCTGTCCCCTTGCTTGTGGTTTTTGTTTTTGGCCTGCAGTATCAGTTTGCTTCCCTATCTTTGGAGGGAGAAAAAGGTCTTGTTTGCAATAAGTGCTTTTGTTATGGAGGCAGCGCTGGGCTTTGGCGGATTGCAGATTCTGAAAAATTCCGATGTAAAAGCCAATGTGCAGACTCTTTTGAACCCGGATTATCCGGTTATGAGTTATGAGGACTATTACGCACTGGGTGTGTATAGTCAGGTGGTGGATTTTATGGCGGAGCATACAAGGCAGGCGCAGTCGGAGTATCGGGTGGTCAGTCTGGGAATTGACCCGGCGGCTGCTTTGTACCATGGCTTTTATTGCCTGGATGGTTATTCCAACAATTATGCATTGGAATACAAACAGGCTTTTCGCAGGGTGATTGCTCCGGCCCTTGAGGAAAGTGACTACCTGCGGGATTATTATGACGGCTGGGGGAACCGCTGTTATGTATTTGGTTCGGAATGTCCCGGTTATTACACCATAGAAAAAGGTGGATTTTATTTTCAGCATCTTGAGCTGGATACAGAGGCTTTGAAGGATTTGGGCGGCGAGTATTTGTTCTCGGCGGCATATATTGCCAATGCAGAGGACTTGGGATTGAAGCTGCTGACACAGGATCCCTTTGAGACCGCTGACAGCTATTACAGAATTTATGTTTACGAAGTAGAATGAGGAAGATAAATGAGTGGACGAAAGCAGCGTGAACGGACGCGCAAGAAGACATCCATAATTTCATATATTCCGGAGCTTTTGGTGCTTTTAGTCTGTGCATTTTTGCTTGTGGGAAATATCCGGGAAAAGCAGGGCTTTCACATGGATGAAATGCTAAGCTTTGAGCTGGCCAATGCGGAGTTTAATCCTTGGATTGTCCCCACCCAGCCCCAGGGACGTCTGGCCAAGTATGTGGAACAAGAAATCCGTGGTGAGAGCTTTGGAGAAACTGTCGCAAATCTGTGGGAGACAGTAAAGGATGTGGCTAAGAACCGTGGCTCCAGCAAGCTTTTATCTTATACTGCAGATGTGTATGAGGAGCCGGTATGGATCGACAATGAAACCTTCCGGGACTACATTACAGTGGGCGAAGAGGACGGATTTTCTTATTTGTCTGTGTATTTTAACGTAAAGGATGATAATCATCCTCCCCTGCATTTTATGGTATTGCACACAGTGTCTTCTCTGTTTAGGGGAGAGGCTACACCTGTCATGGGATGTGTGATTAATTTGATTTGCGTATTGGGTGTTATGATTCTACTGATGGATATCAGCCGTATGCTGATGAAAATCTGGGGTGTGCCTGAGTGGGGCAAATATGCAGGACTTCTCTCGGCGACATTGTACGGTTTATCTGTGGGAGCGGTTTCTACCACTCTTTTGATTCGTATGTATGCCATGGTGACTTTTTGGTGTGTGGCGCTTTTGGCCATTCATGTGCGCAAGCTTTACAGTTACATGGTGGGCGGCAGTGATTTTACAGAGCACAACAGACGGCTTATTTTGGTGACGGTGTTGGGCTTTTGGACCCAGTACTTTTTCCTGTTTTATTGTTTGGTTCTTGCTGCGGTTACTGTGGTGGTTTTGTGGCGTCAGAAGCGCAGGAGCGGTCTGTTTGCCTATGTGCGGGCAATGGTTGGCGCGGCTGTGTTGGGTGTTTTAGTATATCCCTTTGCGGTGCAGGATGTGTTTGCCAGCGGAAGAGGCGAGGAGGCACTGGATAATCTGTCGGCAGGTTTTGCAGGAGTTGGTGAAAAAATTCTGGCCTTTGCTCAGATTCTGGCTGAGGAGACCGGTTTGGTCTGGCTTTTGTTATTGCCTGTATTGGCGGTTTCGATGGTTTTGGCTGTGAGAAATTGCAGGAAGCATGTGGAAAACGGTGCCGGACTGTTCAGTGTATTGTGGATTCCTGTGGCAGGTTATTTTCTTTTGGCCTGCAGAATGTCCCCTTTTTTGGTAAACAGATATGTAATGCCGCTGTTTCCTATGGTGACTTTGCTGGTGGTGGCCACTGTCAGCGGGGGGCTTGGCCGGCTTGGTCTTAAGGAAAATCGTAAAAAGACTGTGAGAACCGTGGCAGCTGCATTGGCGGTGGTGCTTGTGGGTGCGCAGCTTGTGGCGGTGGCACAGCATGAGAGTGCGTATCTGTATAAGGGCTATGAGGCTCAGGAGGAGCTGGCGCAAGGATACGGGGATTATCCTTGTATCTGCGTATATCAGGGTGTGGGTTACTATGAGAATCTGCAGGAGTTTACTCATTATGACCGCACGCTTTTGATGACGGAGGAAGAACTTGTAAACCGCAAGGACATGGATTCTGTTACGTCCCTTACACAGGTGGTTTTGCTTGTGAAGGGCGGAGTGGACGCAGAACAAATTTGTGATGTGTTTGAGAGTCAATACGGATTTCAGAAGAGTAAGGTATTGTCCGAGAATCGGGCGCCTTATGGAGATGCGTTGATTCTGTTGGAACATAAATAGCGGAGAAAAATATGGAGAATATGCCATTCATTATTCAAATTTTAATATTGGCGCTGTTATTGTACGGCTGTCCGTTGGCTGTAGGATGCTGTCTTCCGTTGGATGTGGAGACGCAGAGACCCGGGCAAGGACAAAGTCCGGTTTTTGCATGGATTGCCGGGCAGATGATTCTATGGGCAGCATTTCAGCTGGTTTGTGTACCTTTTGTGCTTCTGGAACAGGAATTTGATGCGGTTACAAAGGCGTTTGGTGTGCTGTCAGGTGTGTTGGTGTTGGCCGGATTGACCAGGTTAGTGCTACAAAAACGCACTGGAGGACTGAAGCTTGTGACAAAGCCGGAGCGTGGCACAAGCCAAACATGGTTGCCCTGGCTTCTATTTGCGGGTCTGCTTATGTTTCAGCTGATACAGTCGGTGAGACTGGCTTACGGAGACGGCGATGATGCTTATTATGTGGCGGTATCTTCTATCACAGAAAATGCGGAAACCATGTATCGGAAGCTTCCCTATACCGGCGGCACCTCTCAAGTGGATATCAGACATGGTCTGGCACCTTTTCCTGTCTGGATTGCATTTTTAGCGCGGGTTAGCGGGATTAAGGCGGTGAGTGTGGCCCATGTGGCAATGCCTTTGATGCTGATTCCTATGACCTATGGTATTTATTATCTGTTGGGCAAGCGGTTATTCCGAAAGCGTCGGGGTTTATTGCCCTGGTTTTTGATTTTTACAGAGGTTCTGGTTCTGTTTGGCGGATATTCTTTTTATACGGTAGAACATTTTATGTTGGCAAGAAGCAGACAGGGCAAGGCAGCACTGGGGGCTGTGGTACTGCCCATGCTTGTGTATCTGATGCTTGTGCTTTTGGACAAGCTGCAGGAAGAAAGTAGACTTTCTTGGGGATTGTGGATACTGTTGTGCGGTGTGATGCTTGTGGGTTGTCTGTGCAGTACCATGGGTGCTTTCCTGATGTGTATGATGGTGGCAGTAACAGGGCTGTGTGCAGCAGTGAGTTATAAGAGGTGGAAGGTGTTGATTCCCCTTGCGTTATGTTGCGTACCATGTGTCTGCTATGCATTGATTTATGTGTTGAACTGATGGATGATTTGACGGAGGAAGAGAATGGATCATGCGATTTCACTTTTTCGTGAATATATGGGAACAGGCTTGATTGTAATCTGGTTTCTTCTTTCACTGCTGTATTTGTATCTGAAAGAGGAACAAAAGCAGATTCGGATTCTGTTTGTGTATGTGCCGGTGATTACGCTACTGTTGTTTTTTAATCCCTTGTTTGCAGGAATTCTTGCCAAGGTGGTGGGAGATGACATTTATTACCGTATTCTCTGGCTCTTGCCCATGACGGTGGTTATTGCCTATACATGTATTCAGATAGCAAGCAATCTGAAGGGGCGCAAGCGCAAGGTGTTTGCGGTGGCTTCCCTGGTCTTGGCAATGGCGTCGGGCAGTTATATTTACAACAATCCCTATTTTACAAAGGCCCAGAATCTGTATCATGTGCCGGACAGTGTGGTGCATATTTGTGATGCTATAGAATTACCGGGGCGTGAAGTGATGGCGGTATTTCCTTTGGAGATGGTGCAATATGTCCGTCAGTATTCGCCGGTGGTATGTATGCCTTACGGACGTGAAATTCTGGTGGAGGCCTGGAATGAATGGGCCATTGAAAATGAGCTTTGTGAGGAGATGGAGGCGGAGGTTGTTGACGCTGCCATTCTTGGCCCACTGGCAAAAGAAAATGGCTGCATTTATATTACCTTGCCTCAGACGAAGACCGTCAAAGGAAGCTTTTTGGAGACGGGGTACGAAGTGTTTTTAGAAACAGACGGATATGTGGTTTATAGAAATGAGTCCATGATTACGTTCTAGTAATCGTGGACTCGTCGTTGTTTGCGCGGATAGCTTTTTTAAAAGATTAGTCGTAATAGTAGAGTGCTTCTACGAAGCGGTCGGCGATCAGTTCTCTGCCGGCAACATTTAAGTGCAGATTGTCTACCAGGTATTCATCGGCATTGTCTTCGTTGATGGTGCCGTAGATATGGTCGATAAAGGTTACGCTACAGTTGGAGCAGGATTCCTGCTGTTTGATTGCGTAGGTGGAAAGTACATCCCAGCCGTAGGTGTATTTGTCACTGCTGACATACTTGCCATCCTCGTCTACTGCGTAGGCATAGGTGGGGGACATGACAATAATACGCATCTGGGGATAGGTTGCCTGCAGCAGCCTGATGCCGGCCTCCAGGTTGCCGGTAAACTGCTCAATGTCATCAGGGTTGTCGTCATTGTACATCTGATGTCCCAGAAGATAGTCTGTGGCATCGTACATAATCACTGCAACATCTACGGTATTGAAATCCAGATTTGAAATCTCTTCATATACCTCCAGCGCCTCGGGCGGGGTAAGATTTCCCAGAGTCATGGAAGCCTCCTGTGCTTTTTCCTGCATGGGTGCTTTTACGGCAAGCTGTGTCAGCCAATAGAAATTGAATGCATCCATGGGTACCAGGGTGATGTCCAGCATGTAGTTTTGTGCTGCAAGATAGCTGCCGCTGACAGAAAAATTATGAACGGTGGCACCGGTTTTTTCGGCAATGATATTGGCCAGATTGTCCGGTGAATTGCGATCGTCTGCGAAGGGAGCATTGCCGAAGCATACGATGGTGGTTTCTCCGTCGTCTTCCATGTCAACCATGTTGCCATCTTCGTCCAATAAAGGCAGAATTAAATCCAGATTATCTTCTCTGAAATCATCCACTTCTATCTGGTTGGGATCGATTTTTTCGCCCCAGTTGGTAAAGCGGTATATAAGTCCGCCGGCAGTTACTAAAAAGACAAGCAACAGCAAAGTATGGATATTGATAAAACGCTTTAACTTCATGTTTCCTCTCATTTCTGCCCCGATAGTTCACAGGGGCTCATTACCTCAATTGGGTTTATTTTACTATTTTGGAAAATAAAAGTCCACATTATTCACTAATATTTAAGAAATTCTGAATAAATGGTTTAAAACCTTGAAGAGAAGTGGTGGGAATGGTATAATATATCGGAATATAATTTTGTAAAAAAGGGATGGAAGCATGGGAAAATTTCTTGATCGGATGAAGAATATCGGGGAGGAGCAGGAGCTGTGGGAGGATTCCATAGACTGGGATGAAGTGCCCAAGCAAGAGCCTGATATGGACATGGAAGAAAGTGAGGGCGACTTCGAGTACGAAGACGCCGATTATTATGAAGATGATGTATATGAGACGCTGGAAGCTTATGAGACAGAAGATTTAGAAGGCTATGTGACACCGGCAGCAGCAGAAATGCTTTATGATGCAGAGTCCGGAGAGTACTATGAAGCAGGCGGTGAGGAGTATTACGAGCCTGAAGCGTATTACGAAGCGGACGGTGAGGAGTACTACGAAGGCGAAGAGTATTATGAAGCTGAGGGTGAAGAATACTACGAGGACGAAGAGTATTATGAAGCTGAGGGTGAAGAATACTACGAAGAGGAAGCGTATTATGAGTCCGAGGAAGTATATGAGGATGAGTACTACGAAGAGGATGCCAATTACGAAGATGTAGAAGAAATCGTGTATTACGAGGATGAGTCGGATGTTGCAGCGTATGCTGAGGAGGATGAGGACTCTGACAGGGGATTCTTTGCATGGTTTTTCAATATGACGACCATGGATCGGATTACTTTAGTGGCAGGTGTATGCGTGCTTGCCATGGCTATTATTACCGGCATCATATTCATGAGTTCAAGAGGGAAGGATGCCACTACAGTGTTTGCCTCCGTGGGAAGTGAGCTGGAGGGAATCAGTGTTGTAGGTGATGCGGGTCTTCAGGCGCTTGGAAATGCACTGCAGGCCAAGGGTGAACAGGACGAGCCCACGCAAGAGAAGGATTATGGTGAGGCAGATTACAATAAAGACGTGACGGTTGCGCTTACCACGACCTCCATCCAGAAGGATTTGAAGATTAAATTTATCAATGAAAACAGCGAAAAGCTTATTTCTAATGTACCTTTTAGCGTGAGCGTAACATCTCCCGACGGCAAGGCACAGACCTGGTCCGATGACGATATGGATGGTATTATTCACAAAAAAGGAATTACTCCCGGTGATTATAAGCTGGATGTGAACGCTCTGAGCGAGGAAAAATATGCTTCCTACAGTCTGCCGGATAATACGGTCAAAGCACAGGTGCGTAAGGATATTGCTTACCAGAAGGTAGATGTTACCGGCGAGGTCAAGAAAGAGTCGGAAGTAGATACCTCTAAAGAAGAGCAGAAGAGAGAAAATAATGTGGAATCCGGCCTGGAGGATACAGTAGACTGGGTAGAGAGCACGCAGGTTACCAATACTTACATAGAAGTGCCCAAGAGTAAGATTACGGATCCGGCAACCCAGGCTAAGAGTGGAAACTTTATGAGGATGGCCGGCTCAGTCAGTTTGAGTAAAACCTCCGCAGAGCTGGAAGTGGGTGGTACTCTGGAATTGGTTGGAACCTATTCCGATCCGGATAATGTGGTTGCGGAGAGTTGGAGTAGCAGCGACGGTTCTGTAGCAGAGGTTGATGGAGACGGTGTGGTAACAGCGGTTTCAGCCGGAACAGCTACTATCACATTTTCGGTAACAGCCACTGAGAATGGTGAGGAAGTGGTAAGTGAGGCTACTTGTGAAATTACGGTTGTAGGTTCGCTGATAGAGTTTGAGGGTTCAATCAGTGTGAATCCTGAATCTGTTACCATTACGGAGAAAAATGAAGCTACATCACAGGCTAGCGTAAGCGGCTTTGAAGAAGGCAAAACCATTTTGTATAAGGTGAGCAGCGCAGATGAAGGTGTTGCCAAAGCTACCGTAAGCAGAGGCGGCAAGGTAACGATTACGGCTGTGAGCAGTGGCGAGACGACTGTTACGGTATCTGCCTGCTATGAGGAGGCTCCGGAGATCGGAGTAGTTACTGCAGATATAGCAGTAAAAGTTACAGCATCCAGTACGGTCGGTCTTGATAAGAGTTCTGTGACTGTTTACAAGGGAACAACAGAAACTGTCAAGGTGTCTGCAGGAGATGGCGCGGAGTTGTCTGTCAAATCTTCTGACAAAGAGATTGCAACTGCAAAACTGGATGGCGGGTCAGTTGTGATTACCGGTGTGAAAGCAGGAACAGCAACTATTACCGTCACCGCCAAGATCGGTGAGGATAAAGCAACAGCCACCTGTGCAGTTACGGTAAAGGAAGATCCCAAGAAGGATAAATCCACCAAATTGAAAGACAATGACGGCAACCAGCTTTTTGTTCAAGATGGTGATACATACAGAGAGGCAGTAGTTGCGGACTATTATACCGATGGTATCAAGTTCTTCAAAAAGGGCGATGTGAAATATACCGGATGGCAGACCATTGACGGCAAGGTTTATTTCTTTGATAAATATGGCAAGAAGGTAACTGGAGAGCAGGTTATTCAGGGTGCAAAATACGTATTTGACAGTGACGGTGTATTGCAGACCGGTTCCGGTGTTATGGGTATTGATGTGTCCAAGCACAATGGCAATATTGACTGGGCAGCAGTGAAGAAGTCCGGTGTATCTTACGTGATTATCCGATGCGGATACCGTGGATATACGCAGGGTTCTTTGATTATCGATTCTAAGTTTGAGCAGAATATTAAGGGAGCAACCTCTGCGGGTCTGAAGGTTGGTGTGTATTTCTTCAGTCAGGCAGTGGATGAGGTGGAAGCTGTAGAAGAAGCTTCCTTCGTTCTGGACGCAGTAAAGAATTATAAAATTTCCTATCCGATTTTCTTGGATGTGGAGTACAGCGGTGCGGCGGGCAATAAGGGCCGTGCAGACGGATTGAGCAAATCCGCAAGAACCGCAGTATGTAAGGCTTTCTGCGAGACCATTCGCTCCGGTGGCTATACAGCAGGTGTTTATGCAAACAGAACCTGGCTTGAGGAAATGATTGATCCCTCACAGCTTTCTGCGCATAAGATTTGGCTTGCCCAATATGCGGCAACCCCTACTTATACCGGCAGATATGATATGTGGCAGTATAAGTGCACCGGTAAGGTCAGCGGTATCAGCGGAGATGTAGATTTGAATTTAAGTTATATGGGGTATTAACTTTGGAGGCAGTTGGGGAGTAACAGACAAGGAGAGTGCTGATGAATATTACCAAGTACTATTCAAAAGATGATAAAAAAGCTCCTATTTACCGCGCAAGAGCAACTTTGCAAAAGGGATATACAGTTGTCAATGCAGATGAGCTCTTTTACAGATATGTAGGTTCCAATTCAGCGAATCCGTTTCCTCTTATGGTTCATCCGGAAGATGCAGCCTGTGTGAAGGATGCGTTGGAGCGCCTTGATGAGGGAGCACAGCGTTTGATACTTCGTCTGCTGTGCGATGACGGAAGTTATCGCTACATGTATGTTGTGTTTGAGCACAACGGAAGGGAGCAGGACGGATTTAAATATGTGGACGTGAGTATGCTTGACATCATGCGTATTCATCATCGATATGAATCTGATTATGTAAGACTGGTAAAGTATAGAAAGTTCATGTCCCTCAGCAGTCAACTGTATTTTGAATATTTATTTGACACAGATCAGGTTAGCATATACGAGTATGTAAATGAGAGGTCGATTCCGCGATTTAAAGACACGCTGGAGAATTTGCAACAAAATGTCCTGGACAGCGATGCATTTACATTCAAACAGAAGGCTGAGTTTGAAGGTCTGGTTGAGTATTTGAAGAGTTCAGCAGAAACCATGGAGTTGGAGCTGGATGGCGAGATTTTTGGGCTGGATTGCGGCTATATGCATTTAAACGGCGGTCTTGTTTATATTGAGAACAAAAAGGAAATGATGGCAGGAGTATTCACTGTCACAGGCGAGGTCAAAAGAGATGACAAGTACTATTTAAGTGTCCATGCTTTTGATAATGCCACCGGTGTATATAACAAGCGTGCTATTAAAGAAATTGCCATGGAGCTTATTGCGAAGGCCACAAGTAACAAGGTACTGCTTGCGGTGATGGATATTGATGATTTCAAAAATATCAATGATGTGTATGGACACATGATGGGTGATGAAATCATTGCCAAGGTGGCAGAGGTTATCCGTACCACATTAGGACATCGGGGATATGTGGGGCGTTTCGGCGGTGATGAATTTATGGTAGTCACCGAAAAAGTAAAAGACACAGAGGATTTTGCTAAGATTTTTAAGACAGTTCGCAAAAATATTCAGTGGAGTTGCGGAGAGTTGCTTAATGGCATGGAAGTGACCTTGTCCATAGGTGTGGCAACATACCCGGACCATGCAGCAAACTATGACGAGCTGTTCCAGATTGCAGATAAATGTCTTTATATCGGCAAGGCTAAGGGTAAAAACAGAGTAATCAACTACAAACCTGAAATGCATGCCGGATACGATATGGCGAAGGAAACCAAAGAGAAGGGTATGCCGCTATCGGTCGATCAGGCATGTAATGCTGTAGTTCGTCTCATGGGCAATACATTAGTCAATACGTATGAAGAATTGAACAAGGATGTAAAAGGTTTCTTGAATGAGTATGGCATTCACAGAATTATGATTTGTGAAGGAGTAAATTATACAACTTGCCATGTGGTAAACGGAGACCAAATTGCAGAGGATGCACCGGCACCTCTCTTACAAATGGATTTTTGGAATCATGAGGATGCAGACCTATTATTTGATACAAATGGTGTATTGGTGCGTAATAGGGTGGAATCCTATGAAGATACTTATCCTAATATGTGCCAACAACTGGCGAAGCAGGGCACAGACAGTTTTGTGGCCGTAAAGGTTAAGATGGACGATGGGAAAAATCTATTGGTATTCTTTGATATGGTTCATATGCATCATAAATGGAGTACCAATGAAAGCGGATTATTGCATATCAGTGCATGGATTATCGCCAGAAGATATTTAAGAGTCATCAATGAAAAAGTTTAATGAGGAGAATGTAATGAGAACTTATTTGGTAACCGGAGGAGCAGGTTTTATCGGCTCCAATTATATTCACTATATGTTTAAGAAATATGACAAGGATATCCGCATTATCAATGTGGACGTGCTTACCTACGCGGGTAATCTGGAGAATTTAAAGGCTGTGGAGGGTCGCGAGAATTACAGCTTTGTAAAGGCAGACATCTGTGACAAGGAAGCAATCAGCAAGATTTTTGCTGAGAATGACATTGACAGAGTAGTGCATTTTGCAGCAGAAAGCCATGTGGACAGAAGTATTGCCAATCCTGAGGTGTTTGTACAGACCAATGTGCTTGGTACAGCAGTGATGTTAAATTGTGCAAAGGCCGCATGGGAGCTTCCTGATGGAAGTTTTAAGGAAGGTAAGAAGTTTTTGCATGTGTCTACAGATGAGGTATATGGCTCTCTTCCCGATGATGACAATGCATTTTTCTATGAGACTACACCTTATGATCCCCATAGTCCTTATTCTGCAAGTAAGGCCAGCTCGGACATGCTGGTAAAGGCATATATGGATACTTATAAGTTCCCTGCCAACATTACCAACTGCTCCAACAATTACGGCCCTTATCAGTTCCCTGAGAAGTTTATCCCCTTGATGATTAACAATGCGTTAAAGGGTGAGAAGCTTCCTGTGTACGGTGATGGTAAGAATGTAAGAGACTGGTTGTATGTGGAAGATCATGCCAAGGCCATCGATATGGTACAGGAGCAGGGAAGACTGTTCGAAACCTACAATATCGGCGGACATAACGAGAAACAGAATATCGAGATTCTTCACATCATTCTGGATACTCTGCAGGAGATGTTGCCTGAGGGAGATCCCAGAAAGGCTCTTGTCAGCGAGCAGCTGATTACTTATGTGGCAGACCGTAAGGGACATGATCGCAGATACGCTATTGCGCCTGACAAGATTAAGGCAGAAATTGGCTGGTATCCTGAGACCATGTTCAAGGAGGGTATCCGCAAGACGATCCAGTGGTATTTTGAGAATGAAGACTGGATGAAAAATGCTACCAGTGGTGACTACCAGAAATATTATGATGATATGTACGGCAACAAGTAGATAATCCTGTACAAAGATATAAGACTTTTTCGGGTAAATTCCGGGAAAGTCTATCTTTGCTTTTATCATATAAGAGATTTTTGTGACTATTATAACGGAGGAAAGACGAATGAAAGGTATTATTTTGGCCGGTGGTTCAGGAACCAGACTGTATCCTTTAACCAAGGCAATTTCCAAGCAGATTATGCCGGTGTATGACAAGCCCATGATTTACTATCCCTTGTCTACACTGATGTTGGCAGGTATCAGAGAGGTGTTGATTATTTCCACACCCAGAGATTTGCCTGTATTCGAGGAGCTTTTGGGTGATGGACATCAGCTGGGTATGGAGCTTTCTTATGCGGTGCAGGAGAGCCCCAGAGGTCTGGCGGATGCGTTTATTATCGGTGAGGAATTTATCGGCAAGGACAGAGTGGCGCTGGTGCTCGGCGACAATATTTTCTACGGCAGAAGCTTTTCCAAGGTGCTTGCAGAGGCGGCTTCCAGAGAGAAGGGGGCAACTATTTTCGGCTATTATGTAAGAGACCCCAGAGAGTACGGTGTGGTGGAGTTTGATGAGAACGGCAAAGCACTTTCCATCGAGGAGAAGCCTGAGAATCCCAAGTCAAATTATGCTGTACCCGGCTTGTATTTCTACGACAATGACGTGGTAGAGATTGCCAAGAATGTAAAGCCCTCTGCAAGAGGGGAAATAGAGATTACCAGCATCAACAATGAGTATCTTCGTCGCGGCACCTTGATGGTGGAGCAGCTGGGACGTGGTTTTGCATGGCTTGACACCGGTAATCACGATGCTCTTTTGGATGCTGCGGACTTTGTGGCAGCATTCCAGAAAAGACAGGGACTTTATATCTCCTGTATTGAGGAGATTGCATACAAAAAAGGTTTTATCAGCAAGGAGCAGCTTCTTGCGTTGGCAGAGCCTTTGATGAAGACCAATTATGGACAATATCTGGTAGAGGTAGCAAATGGACTCTAAATTGAGAAAAACAGCCATTTTCTCTTGTCTGGCAGCTATTTTGATAGTGACCCTTGTGGTGATTTATACCAATCAGGATGCCACAAAGCAACCGGCCAAGCCGGTGGAAAATCCAAAAGTGCAGGAATCGGCAGAGCCTGTAGATGAGGCTGCTGATTTAAAGGCCTTTGAGCAGGATGACAGTTTTTTTGACCCGGAGTACAATCAGGTATTAGAGGATGCCAAGGATATGACAAACAGATTGTCCATGGTGGTGACCTCTGTGGAGAAGGATTTGCGTATCCAAGTGGTAAACAATGAGGGTGTTCCGGTGGCCGGAGAGAGCTTTTTGGTGGAGCTTGATAAAACATCTAAAATGGAAAATGAGGACAAGGCTGATACCGCAGAAGGTACCTACAAGGATCTGGATAAGGATGGTATTATTTACATTGGGGATTTGGCAGCAGGCGAGTATACGGTAAAGCTGACGCCCATTGACGGGTACAAGGTACCCACAGGCAACACCCGGGTAAAGGTCAAAGAGAAGGTGGAATATCTTGCAATCGATGATATTTCTTTGCTTATTAAGACAGAAGCGCAGGTGGACGCCAAGGCCGAGGATAGCGGCGTGAGGGATGCGTTGGCCGACGCGGACAGTACCGAGGTTACGGATATTAAGGCATTTTCCGGCAAATCCAAATTCGGTATCGATGTTTCTAAGTGGAATGGAGAGATTGACTGGGATAAGGCCAAGAATGCAGGTGTTGAGTTTGCAATTGTCCGTGCCGGATACCGTGGTTCTGTTACCGGAAGTCTGGTACAGGATATTTACTTTGACGCCAATATGAAGGGAACTGCTGCAGCAGGAATCCCTGTGGGAGTGTATTTCTTTACCCAGGCAAC
>JAZQFO010000206.1:0-30942 GCA_045539535.1 Acetatifactor sp. | reverse complement strand
ACGTAGGAAATATCAAGGTTTTTAAGCAGAATTTAGCATCGTATGGGTCTATACAGAAAAATTGGTTGGTGAGACCCGGAAAATTGACATTTAGCGGGTCTCAAATGCGGATGTTTATACATAGACCCGTAAGGGGCTGGTTTGCGCATTATTTTTTCTTGATTCGGGATGATTTCGGGTCTTACGGCTCTGTTTTTCTCTATAGACCCGTGCCGGGAAAAAAGAATGCAAAAGAATGCATGCTCTGGTGCTTCCCTTTTCCATGAGCGCGACAACCCCCAATTTATCAGTGTACATAGATATAGGAAAGGAGTATATATGGTTAGTTTAAAAGGAAAATGGGTTTTTATTACAGGAGCAAGCCGGGGATTGGGACTTCTCACGGCGCAGTTTATGGCCAAGCAGGGTTGCAATCTGATTCTGCATAGCCGCAAGAAGGAAGGCACCGCTAAGCTTGCAGAGGAATTGAAGGCGCAGGGCGTGGAGGTGTTTTCCGTAGAGGCTGAGTTGTCTGATTTGGCTCAAGTGGAAGCTATGCTTGCAGAGATTGACAGTTTAGGTGTGCAAGTAGATGTTGTGCTGAACAATGCGGGACTTCAGGTTACTTATCGGACGGAGTATCTGACTACTCCTGCGGAGGATTTCAGTACCAGCTTTGTGATCAATACTATTGCACCCATGATGATTGTGTATCATTTCCTGCCGGGCATGATTGAGCGGGGCTTTGGCCGTATCGTGAATACCACCAGCGGCATTGCGCTGGAGGCAGAGCAGGCAGGATATTCTGCATCCAAAGCGGCTCTGGACAAGGTTACTATTGACTTGGGTTATAAGGTGAATAATACAGATGTGATTCTCTCCCTGGCAGACCCCGGGTGGTGTCGCACGGACCTTGGTGGTCCCAATGCTCCCAATGCACCGGAATCCGTAATTCCGGGGATTGTGGTGGGTGCCTTTGTGGATGATGGGCAGTCCGGCAGGCTTTTCTGTGCACAAGATTATGTGGGCATGAGCTTGGAGGATGCGGTGGAGAAGGCCCAGAGGGATGTGAAGAAGCCGTACTAAGAGGGTAAGAGGGTGAAAATATGTTATCCTCCACTTAAACATCCGTGTTGCTAATCGAGACAAAACATGAATTAAGTTACTTTTTATTTAGTAACCGTCAGTTTTAGGCCTAATGAACGTACAATTTTTAGTAGGGTGGCAAGGTTTGGAGTGGTTTGAAAAGACTCAATTCTTGCCACAGAAGACTGAGGGATGCCGCACATTTCTGCTAAATCCCTCTGACTTAGGCCCAGTGCGTTACGTTGTTCAATGATGGCACTGATAATGCGTGCCTGCTCTTCAATATCTTCTATAATTCTGTTTCCGGTAGGGTCGATTTTTTTGACGTGTTCTTTGTAATCGTTCCAGTTTTTCATAGATTATTGTCCTTCCTTTGAGCTAGAAAATCATCGCGTTCCCTTTTGGCTTTTTCAATTTCTCGGCGAGGGGTTTTCTGAGTTTTCTTTCGAAAACTATGTAAAAGTACAAAAGTATTTTCCTTGTTAAATTGTTGATTGGGTAAATTAAGACTAATTTGTTGAATAGAAATTTGATTATTTATAGAGTACCGACATCCATTGGTAAATTCCTTTGGATGTCGGTTTAGATTTTGTTAGAAATTTATAGTACCTTGGACAAGAACTCCTTTAGTCTCGGATTCTTGGGATTGCCGAAGAATTCCTCGGGTGCGGCGCTTTCCAGGATTTGTCCCTCGTCGATGAAGACCACTCTGTTGGCCACTTCTCTTGCAAAGCCCATCTCATGGGTTACGATGACCATGGTCATGCCTTCTTTGGCAAGGGATTTCATCAAATCCAATACCTCGCCGACCATCTCAGGGTCCAGCGCACTGGTGGGCTCGTCGAAAAGAATCACATCCGGGTTCATAGCCAGGGAGCGGACAATTGCCACACGCTGTTTTTGACCGCCGGAAAGGGTGGAGGGGTACACATCTGCCTTGTCCTCCAGACCGATTCTCTTAAGAAGTGCCTCTGCATTTTCACGGGCATTCTTGATAATCTCTGCCTTGGAGGTAGTGATAGGTACAAGCTCCTGCTTTTTGCCTGCTGATTTAAAGGTATTGGTAAATTTCAACCAATTGTTCTTTCGCTTAGCCTTTTTTAAATCCTGGCACTGTACATATACAGGCGCCATCATGATATTCTGGATAACCGTTTTGTTGTTAAACAGATTAAAGTGCTGGAAAACCATTCCCATGCGTCTTCTGTGGATGTTGATGTCCACCTTTGTGTCTGCGATATCTACGCCGTTGAAGATAATCTGACCGCCGGTGGGGTCTTCCATACAGTTCAGGCAGCGCAGAAAAGTACTTTTACCGGAACCTGAAGGACCAATGACAACCATAATGTCGCCCTTTTCCACAGTGACATTGATTTTGTTCAGGACCAGATTGTCGCCGAATTTTTTCTCAAGATTAATTACGTCTATCACTTTTTCTCAGGCTCCTTTCCATCAGTTTAATTCCCAGACTGATCAGTAATACAAGGGCAATGTAAATCAGTGCCATTACCAGATAAGGAACCATAAATTCATAGCTGTTGCTTCCGATGTAGTTGAATGCCACATACAAGTCTGCAGCGCCCACAAAGCTTACAACGGAGGTCTCCTTAATCAGGGCGATAAATTCATTTCCCAAGGTAGGGAGAATGTTTTTGATGGCCTGAGGAATCACAATCTTCATCATGGTGGTGCCAAAGCTCAGTCCCACAGAGCGTCCGCCCTCCATCTGGCCGGGGTCAACAGACATGATACCGCTTCGCATGGTCTCGGAAATATAGGCACCGCTGTTAAGACCAAATACCAGGATAGATACCTGGACACCGGTCAGGTGCAATCCCATCAGAGGTAACAGTACATAGTAAAATACCAGGAGCTGTACCACAATAGGAGTTCCACGGAACAATGCCACATAAAAGCTACAGATACCATTCAATACTCTGGGAAGTACCTTATATTTGGGAACTACACGCACCGTAGCGATGAGTGTACCGATAAGGATACCGATGATTAAGCCCACAACGGCGATGAGAAGGGTATTTTTCAAGCCTTCTACTACCTTTACGTAGCCGTTTTGCTCGATGAAAATCTCTATGAATTTGTTAATTTTCTGGTCGAAATTGCCCATAAAAACCTCTTAAATCGTATTTTTCTTACTGCATTGCATTGATTGCTTCAGTGATGCATGCAGCAGGTGCGGAGTCAATGATAACATAGTCGATATTGCCGTTCAACAGATCCTGAACTGCCAGGGAACCGTTCTTGTAACCGATGGTCTCCATAGCAAAACCTGCGAACTCCCAGTCAGCATTGCCTTCGCAGTAGAACTGGCCGGTGGTGCCGGTCTGAACGCCAACCTTAACGGAAGCGTCTTTTTCGTTCAAAATTGCTTCAACAGCAGCTGCATCAGCACACGCGTCAAACTCGTTGTTGTCAGAAGTAACGATAATCTTCTGAGATGCGCTGTAGTAGGGGTTGGAGAAGTTTACATACTCCTTACGGTCTTCCTTGATAGTAAGACCTGCCATAGCGATATCACACTTCTGCTGGCCTACAGCAAGACATACTGCGTCGAAGTCCATGTTCTGGATAACCAGCTCCTGGCCAAGATGCTCAGCAAGTGCAGCAGCGATTTCCATGTCGATACCGTAGTAGTTCTCACCCTGAGTGTACTCGAAGGGCTCGAAAGCAGCGTTGGTAGCTACTACCAGCTGATCCTTGGAGGAGTCAAGCTCTGCGGAGGTTACAGCTACGGGAGTGCCGTCGCCGAAGTAGTTGTTACAGATTTCGTCAAACTTGCCGTTCTCCATAATCTCTGCGATGAATGCATTTACTTCATCCAAAAGCTCGGGCTGCTCTTTGTCAACACCGAATGCATACTCTTCGCTGGTCAGTTCAATTTCGATCACCTTTGCGGTGGTAGGTGCGGATTCGCCGCACGCGGTAAGTGTGGTGATTGCCATTACCATGGACAATCCAAGTGCAATTAATTTTTTCATTTCTTTCCATCCTTTATATGATATAATTGATTTAACCTCTTCAATATATCATTGAAAAGAGAAAAAAGCAATCAAATAAGCCGAAAAACCTTGATTTTACGCAGTTGCAACCGATAGTTGACAAATTTCCAAGTCAAGTTGGTAGTGTGCAACCGGTGAAAATCGTATGCTCATTTTGTCAAGGCGAGCAAGTCTGATGCTTGCATAAAGGTAAAAATGAGAGGAGATAGTTAAAATGATTCTTGCAGACAAAATTATGAATTTAAGAAAAAAGGAAGGCTGGTCACAGGAGCAGCTGGCAGAGAAGGTAGGTGTCAGTCGCCAGTCCATTTCCAAGTGGGAGAGCGCACAGTCCATCCCTGATATGAATAAGCTTTTGCTTCTGGCTCAGATTTTTAATGTAAGTACCGATTACTTATTAAAGGATGAAATGGAAGTCGAGGAATATGCTCCGGAGCATAAGATTGAGACCGTATCTGTTGAGACCGGTGAGGAGCTTACTCCTGTTAGCATGGAGACTGCGGTGGAATTTTTAAAGCGCAATGAAAAGGGCGCATACAAGGTGGCTTTTGGTGTGATGCTGTGTATCCTGTGTCCGGTGCTGTTGATTCTTTTGGCGGGAGCTTCCGAGGCCGGCAAAATTGCTCTGTCAGAGGACCAGAGTGCCATGCTTGGTCTGACGGCTTTGATGGGAATGGTGGTTACCGGTGTAGTGCTCTTTATACATACCGGTCTTCAGAATAGTAAATATGACTTTATCCGGGAAAAATCCATTGATACGGCCTACGGTGTGGACGGCATGGTGAAGGACCGCATGCAGAAGTATGAAGGCACCTATGCCAAGGATTTGATTGTGGGCATTGGTCTTTGTGTGGCATCCTGTATTCCTATTTTTGTCTTTGGTTTCCTTGGTGGAGAGGATGAATTCATGGGTTGTATCGGAGTGGCCTGCCTGCTTACTTTGATTGCAGTGGGTGTGTTCCACATTATAAAAACCGGTTGCATCTGGGGCGGTTACCAGGCTCTGTTGGAAGAGGCTGATTATACCCGCGAATCCAAGCGTTATGCACGCAAAGTGGGAGGTATCTACTGGGGCACCGCTACTGCAATCTATCTGCTGATTAGCTTTTTGACCATGAGATGGGACATTACCTGGGTGATTTGGCCCGTGGCAGGTATCATGAGCGGTGTAGTAAAGGCGATTTGTATTAAGAGAGTGTAAGTACATAGAGAATACATAGCGATGGAAGGAGCCCTGTGCAAAAATGTGCAGGGTTCTATTTTTTGAAACTTTTTTGAAGGGTACGCAGTATTATATATATAAAGCTTCAAAATATAACGCCCCATTGCAACTCCTTGAATTTATGATATAATTAAAATGGTAAGTTATATGCTGTTACAGCAGAAGCAAAGGGGAGAATTATGAAATTACAGGAACTTGATAAGTATAATCCGATTACCATTCAGTGCCACGACAATCCGGACGCAGATGCCATTGCATCAGGATTTGGCCTGTATTGTTATTTCCGAGCGAAGGGCAAGGATGTAGACTTGGTTTACAGCGGCCCTAATTTGATGAAGAAGTCCAATCTGGTGTTGATGAGGGACAAACTGAATATTCCGATTGATTATATTCCTGTGGAGGACGAGCCGGTGTATCGTCCCGGACTTTTGATTACGGTGGATTGCCAGTACGGTGCGGGTAATGTAACCCGTCTGGAGGCAGATACCGTGGCTATTATCGACCACCATCAGATAGAAATCGAAGATGTGGAGTTAAGTCAGATTGTACCCGGTCTGGGAAGCTGTTCTACCTTGGTGTGGAAAATGCTGGGGGATGCAGGGTACGAAGTGACGGATGACAATGGTCTGGGAACAGCGCTGTATTACGGACTTTTTACAGATACCAACCAGTTTTCCGAGTTGCATAATCCTTTGGACCGTGATGCCAGAGATTTTATACCTTTCACACAGACTTTGATTACAACCTTCCGCAATTCCAACCTTTCCCTGGATGAGTTGATGATTGCCGGGGAGGCCATGATTGAGCGTATCTATAATGAAGAGCATCGCTTCACGGTGGTTCGATCCAAGCCTTGTGATCCCAATGTATTGGGTCTGATTAGTGACTTTCTGTTGCAGGTGGACCAGATTGACAACAGTGTGGTTTTCAACGAGACATCCGAGGGCTACAAGATTTCTGTCCGCAGTTGCATCAGAGAGGTAAATGCCAGTGAACTGGCAGCTTTTTTGACAGAAGACATCGGATCCGGTGGTGGTCATTATGAGAAGGCCGGCGGATTTATCAGCAAAAGAAGATTTGCTAAGGTATATGGCGATAAGAGTCCGGAAGAGTATTTTGTGGAACGTATGACTCATTATTATGAGAGTTATGAGCTGATTTATCCGGAAGATTTTGAGGTGGATATGACCGAGATGAAGCTGTATGAGAAGATAAAGCTTCCTCAGGGCTATGTGGAGACGGATGATGTGCTGCCCATCGGTACCCCTATTACAATCCGTACTTTGGAGGGTGATATGGATATGACGGTGGAGGAGAACCTGTATATCATGATTGGTATTAAGGGTGAGGTATATCCTATTCGCAAGGAGAAGTTTTTCAAATCCTATGAGATTTTGGACAGAGAGTACAATTTCGAGGAGGATGTATTGGAGAACCAGTATGTACCTACGCTGCGCAATCGGGAGACGGGGCAGAATATGCCCATCACCTCCTACGCGAGATGCTGCGCACCCACCGGGCATGTACAGATATATGCCAAGCAGCTTACCAGCGGTGTGAAGGTGTTTACTGCATGGGACAAGAGTAAGTATATGTTGGGTCAGGCCGGAGACTATCTGGCTGTAAGAAATGATGACATGCATGATGTTTATATTATCGAGAAGAAGATTTTTGCCAGATCCTATGCTGAATGTGAGGAATCTTAATTCTCGTGCCAAAGAGGAGTAGTGCAAATGGGAACTGAATTTAAATATGATGCGTTTATAAGCTACCGCCATACCGAGCTGGATAAGTTTGTGGCAGAAAATCTCCACAAGCAGCTGGAGTCCTTCCGCCTGCCTAAGAGTATTGCCAAGAGACGTCCCGGTCAGAAGAATAAGATAGAGCGTGTATTCCGTGACAAGGAAGAGCTTCCTTTGACCAGCAATCTGGAGGACCCCATTCTTCAGGCGCTGAACAACAGTGAATGGCTGATTGTGATCTGTTCACCCCGTCTTCGGGAGTCCATGTGGTGCAAAAAGGAGATTGAGACCTTTGTAAAGCTGCGTGGAAGAGAGCGTGTGCTGGCAGTGCTCATCGAAGGTGAGCCGGCGGATTCTTTCCCGGATGAGCTTTTGTTTAAGACGGAAAAGCATACCCTTCCTGACGGCACAGTAGAAGAGATTCAGGTTCCTGTGGAGCCTTTGGCAGCAGATGTTCGCGGCAAGGACAAAAAGGCTGTGTTAAAGGCCATGAAGACGGAGATTTTGCGTCTTTTGGCAGCAATGTTCCAGCTTAATTATGACGATTTACGCCAGAGACACAAGGAGCAGAGAATGCGTCGTATCGTCACAGCTTCCTTAATCGGTGGTGCGGCATGTCTCGCCTTTGGCGTATACAGTACTGCTACAGCCCTGCGTATTCAGAAGCAAAAGGAACAGATTGAGGTACAGGCGGAGGAGATTAAGGCCCAGTCTGAGGAGATTCAGAAGCAAAATGATGAGCTTTCCCTGCGTCAGGCACGTTCCTTGGCGGAGCTTGCAACGGGTTATTTGGAGGATGGTAACCGTGCGGATGCCATTGCCACAGCTATGGAAGCTCTGACAGAAAGTGATGGAATTGCATTGCCTTACACTCCTGAGGCTCAGATGATTCTGACGGAGAGTGTGAGAGCGTATGATACAGGGAATACCCACAGGGCAGAGTATCAGTATGAGACTGCCGGAAGAGTTGATTCCGTGAAGATTTCCCAGGATCAGGATACCATTTGTATTTATGACGATACCAATACTTTAACCTTGTTTGATTTGGCAAAAAGAGAAGAGATAAAGGTGTTTGGTGCCGGTGAGTATGAGATGTACGGTGCCTATGGATGTACCTTCTTGGGGAAGGATAAATTTGCTTATGTAAATCCGGAGGATGCAGTTTGTATTTTTGATCTGACCAAAAAAGAAATTGTTGCAACCTTGAATCCTCCTCAGGCATCCGAGCTTTTCACGGATAGAGACGGTAAATATCTGGCAGTGGAGCAGTGGAATCGGACCTGGGTAATTTACGATGGTGAGACCTTTGAAGAGTTAGGTACTACTCCTAAGATTGAGTCCGGTTTGTATATCAAGGGGCCTTATATTTCTTCTGATGGAATTTTGGCCTGTGCTTACCCCGTGGAGGGTGAAGTATTAGATGAAACCTATGAATTGTATTTCATGGATATCAGCACCATGGAGATTCTTTCCACTTATCCTATGGGAAAGGCAGAGGTGAAGGATCTTGAGGTGCGTGATGGCGTGGCTTATCTGACGTATGGGGAATATGCCAAGCATTATGTCAGCAGTGATGCTTATGCCGCTGCTATAGATATTGCAAGCGGTAAGCTTCTATGGAAGTATGAACAGAAGGGCTATTGGCCCAGAGGCGTCCGTCTTCCTTTTGCTGAGGGTGCAAAGGATATGCTTTTCTATACAGATGCCACCGCAAATCTTCTGAATATGCAGACAGGAGAACTTTCTGCAATTCATACATTGTCTTCCGAGGTGGTAAGTGCATACACCTACAGCAACATGACAAGCTTTTTGCTTTACTGTGAGAATGGTGAGATGGTGTCAGTGGGCGAAGACTATGAACAGCTTATGGATATAAGCTATATGTTTGAGTGTAAGTCCCAGTTAAATGAAGAGATTTTGCATTCTCCTCACGGCCTTACCGTGCTGGCGAGAAATGACAATAAAATTACTGTTTATACCAAGGCTGCGGGACCGGATGTGAAGGAGACAGACGTGGTGCCTGAGTATCCGGAGACAGTGGAGGAAAAGGAAGAAATTCTGGGTAATAAAGCCAGTGAAATTGTCAGCTCCTATGGGCTGGACAGACCGGAGTTTGTTCGTTCTGTATATTACAGCGAAGATCAAAAATACTGTTTTATCGAGTATTGGGACTATGATTTTGTGATTTATGATGTGGAAGCCAAGACCATTTGTCATACCATAGAAGATGCGTATCCTACTGAGTGGTGTGTGGGCACAGATGCAGATGGTTATACCTATCTGTTGGGTTATTATGGCTGCTACATGTTGAATGCGGATATGGTGCCTGTCATGTGGATACCGGAGGCAAAGGAGATTGATTTGGAGAATCAAAAGGTATATCTGAGCTGGTATGACCACTATTATGAGGCTCCTATTTATCACGTGGAGGATTTGCTTACCATGGCAGAGTCCTATGGTGTAGAGTAGTCTTTTGTCAGTTCAATGAACAAGGGAAAATATGGAACAGAAGCAATATCATTATGATGCGTTTATCAGCTACAGACATACGGAGCTTGATAAATTCGTAGCAGAAAATTTACATAAACAGCTGGAAGCTTATCGCATGCCCAAGAATACCCGCAAGGGCAGGACAGGTCAGAAAAATCGAATTGAACGGATTTTTCGGGATAAAGATGAGCTTCCGCTGACCAGTAATCTGGAGGACCCCATTATACAGGCGCTGCATAACAGTGAGTGGCTGCTTGTGATTTGTTCGCCCAGATTGCGGGAGTCTGCCTGGTGTAAGAAGGAAATAGAGACCTTTGTAAAGCTGCGGGGCAAGGAAAGAGTGTTGGCGGTACTGATCGAAGGAGAGCCGGCAGAGTCTTTTCCGGATGAGCTTTTGTCGGGGGAGCCCTTGGCAGCAGATGTACGGGGCAAGGATAAGAAAGAAGTTTTAAAAAACATAAAATCAGAGATGCTTCGGATTTTGGCAGCCATGTTTGAGGTGCCCTATGACGATTTGCGTCAGAGACATAGGGAACGCAGAATGAAGCGGATTATGACGGTGTCCTTGGCGGCAACGGCAGCAGGCGTTCTGTTTGGCGGTTATTGTGCTGCCACGGCTCTTCGTATCAGCAATCAAAATAAGCAGATAGAGGCTCAGTCGGAGGAGATTGCCGGTCAAAATGAGAAGCTGGCGGTAAATCAGGCCTTGAGTCTGGCAGAAAAAGCTATGGATTATCTGGAGGAGGGCGATCGTGAGGAGGCCCTGCAGGCGGCCTATGAAGCCTTAACGCAGGTGGATGGAGTGGATATGCCCTATACGCCTCAGGCTCATCATGCATTGGCGAAAAGTTTGCGGGCTTATGATGTTGGGATGGTCTATAAACCTTCCTATCAGATTGAGTTGATGGGTATTGTAAAGGATATTCAGATTTCACCGGATTCTAATTATGCAGCGATTTATGACGATACCGGTGCGCTGACAGTCTGGGATATTTCCAATCAGAAGGAAGTGTTAAGATTGCCGGCGAAGGATGTGCAAATGGGACTGAATGAAGGCTATGCTTTTTTGCCGGGAGGTTATTTGATTTGTGTCGGTGAGGGTTGGACTCCGATGATTTATCAGTTGTCTACGGGACAGGTGGAGAAGGTTCTGGAACAGAGGGCTTTTGCTATGTGTGTGGACCCGGCAGGCAAGTATATTTATTTGGAAGATATATTAGGTGAAGCCGTGTTATATGATGCGGCCACCTTTGAGCAAATTGGTACAGTTTCGTTTAATGATAACATGAGCAATTCGAAACTGTTTTTTGGGGATGGCAGCATTATGGCAATATGCAGCCGCCTGACCGGCCAAGATATGTGTCAGGTGCAGTTTATTGATGTGAATAATATGCAGACGCTTTCTTGTGTGGAATTAGCGGTTTCCGAAGCGGAAGATATGATTATACGCGGAGATAAAGCTTATATTGGCGGTAGTATTTTGGGAGCCTATCCTGATGACCATATAAGTCGTGTGTATGGCTGTGATATTACCAAAGGAGAGGTTCTCTGGGAGCATCAAAGGGAAGGCTGCATTATGGAAAATCTGGAACTATCGGATTTCCCTCAGGCAAATAATTTACTGTTGATTACCAACGAATTGATTACCTTGATAAATACGGAAAACGGCGCGAACACCTTTACATCTATTATCAACTCTAAGGTTGTAAGTAGCTATTATAACGACACAGCGGCGGACTATCATTTGTTTTGCCAGGATGGTTCTCAAATAAAGATCATTCCGGGCATGGATTTTACGATTGACCAAAGCACGCAGTTTGATTGTAAAACTGCCAACAACAAATATATCGTGCAAAGCTTCGGAAAAATCTTAGTAGCACCGGAAAATTCCAATTGCATTGCTGTGTATACCGTTTATCAGGATTCCAATCTTAAAGAATGTGAAAGAACTTTTTCTGCAAGAGAATCTACATTGCTAAGTGGAGAAGAAGCAATGGAGACAGTTCGAAGCTTCGGTTTGGAGGATGCAGACTTTGTTAAATATGCGGATTTTGATGCAGAAAAGAGGTATCTGTTCATAAACTATTGGAATGGAGATTTGACCATCTACGATACGACTGAGAAGAGACTGGTGGGTACAGAGAAAAATATCTCATTAGCCAATGGATATTGGGGCAAGGACCATAATGGATACACCTATTTGTCCGGTATAAATATTGGATATGTGTTGAATCAGAATATGGAGCTGATGCTTGAAATTCCGAACATGGTGGATGTGGATTTTGAGAATGACAAAGTGTATTTGAGAGCGTATCAACGATTGTATGAAGCGCCCCTTTATACAGCTGAACAGCTGGTGGAGATGGCAAAAGAGAGAATAAGATAACCGATGCAGCACCCCGGAGATTCCGGGGTGTTTTTCTATATTTCTCAGAATACAACACAAATTCTCCATTTTATTTTCACAGATTCTTCACGTCTTCATGCTACACTCGTGGGAAATATGGAAGTTTTCTTGTTTTCAGAGGTGTGTGCATGTCCAACCAGATGATTTTCAAACGATATGAATTAAAGTACATACTTACCACGGAGCAAAAACGGCAGGTGCTTGCGGCCATGGAGGCACATATGCAGCAGGATGCCTACGGGCGGGACACCATTCGGAATATCTATTTTGACACGGATGATTACCGCTTGATTCGCCATTCCATGGAGAAGCCGGTGTATAAAGAAAAGCTCAGATTTCGAAGCTACAGACAGGTGGCTCCTAATGGGGATGTGTATGTAGAGCTTAAGAAAAAGTACAAAGGCGTGGTCTACAAAAGGCGTCTGGTGGTACCCCAAAAGGAAGCTCTGGACTGTATAACCAAGGGAATATCATTTCCTGCCAACACCCAGATTTCCCGGGAGATTGACTATTTCTGCAGCTTCTATAAGGACTTAAAACCGCAGGTGTTCTTATCCTATGAGAGGGAGGCTTATTTTGCCCTGGACGGCAGTGATTTCAGGGTGACCTTTGATGAGAATATTTTGTACAGACAGGAAAAGCTGAATCTAAGCGAGGCGCCCTATGGACGGCCTCTTTTGCTGGAGGGCATGACACTTATGGAGATTAAAACCCCCGGCGCCATTCCGCTTTGGATGACAAAAGGTCTTACTGAGGCCGGGATTTATAAGACATCATTTTCAAAATACGGAGCAGCTTATACGGATATCATGCTGCGGGGGCATAAAGGAGAGCAAAAAAATGCAAGCTAATTTATTTCAGGGAATTTTTGAATCAGGGAATACTACTGTAATAGGAATCGGAGACTTTCTGATTTGTATCTGTGTATCGCTTGTAATCGGGGTGATACTGGCAGGCGCCTATATGTTTCGCACCCGCTATACCAAGAGCTTTGTGGCTACCCTTGCCATGCTGCCGGCCATTGTATGTGTGGTAATTATGATGGTAAACGGCAATGTAGGAACCGGTGTGGCGGTGGCCGGTGCTTTTAGTCTGGTGCGGTTTCGTTCCGTGCCCGGTACGGCTAAGGAGATCGGAGCGTTGTTTATGGCCATGGGAACCGGCCTGATTACCGGCATGGGTTATCTGGGGTTTGCAGTGGTATTTGCAGTGATATTGGCTCTGGTTACCATGTTTTTAAGTCTGATTGATTTTGGCTCCTCCAAAAAGACAGGTTTGTACAAGACTTTGCGGATTACCATTCCTGAGGATTTGGATTACACGGGAGTGTTTGATGAGATTTTCGAGGAGTATACGAAAAGCTGCGAGCTGACACAGGTGCGAACCACCAATATGGGTAGCCTGTTTCGCCTGACGTATGATATGATATTAAAGGACCCATTGGCAGAAAAGGAAATGATTGATAAGCTGCGCTGCAGAAACGGCAATCTGGAGATTGCCATATCCAGGCAGGAGACAGCGGTGGCTGAGCTTTAGGAGGTTGTATCTTGGTATATAAAAGGATTTTTAAGACAATTTCAGCTATATGTATGGCCGGTGCGCTGATGCTTGGCGGTTGCGGCTCTTCCCCTATGCAGAAGGCCGGTGATAAGGAATTCGCTCAGTCAGGCGATGTTTCCATGGAGAGTTCTGTTGCCGGAGAAAATAGCGAAGAAACGGTAGTTGTAGCGGCGATTGATCCGGAGGAAATGTTTTCTGACAGAGATTTCGAAACAGAGTATGATGAGAAGAAAAGTGTATCGATTTCGCTCACAGGCAGCAGTGCCCAGTGCAGTGCCGGCGGCGTGGAGATTTCGGGCAGTACGGTTACCATTCGGGAGGAAGGAACCTATATCCTTTCCGGCTCACTTGAGGATGGTATGATTGTTGTGGACGGTGACAAGGAGGAGAAGATACAGCTGGTCTTGGATGGCGTGAGTATTCACAGTGCGGACAGCGCACCCATTTATATCAAGCAGTCCGACAAGGTATTTATCACGCTGGCGGAGGACAGTAAAAATATTCTCTCCAATGGCGGTAGCTTTACAGCAATTGATGAGAATGAGATTGATGCGGTGATCTTTTCTAAGGAAGATTTGACCATTAATGGTGAGGGCGCGCTTCGCATTACCTCTCCCACGGGACACGGCGTGGTGTCCAAGGATGAGCTTACGGTGACGGGAGGCTCCTTTGATATCAGCTGTGGTTCCCATGGACTTTCCGGTAAGGACGGCATCGGCATTGCCAATGGTACCTTCCACATTGTATCCGGCAAGGATGGTATTCATGCGGAAAATAACGATGATGCCGCCATGGGATATCTTTATGTACAGAATGGTAGCTTTGAGATTGAAGCAGAGGATGAAGGTATTAGTGCAGCAGCTATGCTGATTGATAATGGTGCATTTGATATTGTGTCCGGCGATGATGCTGTCCATTCGGATGCGTCTGTTGTGGTCAATAACGGAAGCTTTGCCATTGTCGCCGGTGATGACGGTTTTCATGCAGATGATACTTTGACTGTCAATGCAGGCGCCATTGATATCAGCACAAGCTATGAGGGATTGGAAGCAATGCATGTGGTAGTTGCAGGCGGCGAGATTTCTCTGGTGGCTGAGGATGATGGTTTGAATGCTGCCGGCGGTGCGGATTCCAGCGGTTTTGGCGGAATGGGTGGTAATGATATGTTCGGCAGAGGCGGTGGCCGATTTGGCGGCGGTATGTTTGAAAAAGGCGAAAAAGGCGAAAAGGGCGAAAACGGTGACGGAGTCGGAAGAGGTAACAAAGGCGATCGTCAGCGTGGCGAGATGCCCCAGATGCCGGAGTGGAATAATGAGCTACCTGAGTTCAGTGGTGAAATGCCTCAGATGCCGGAAGATATGCAGCAAATGCCCGGAAATCCCTTTGGAGGTGATTCCTCCGGTAGTATTACGATTTCCGGCGGCAACCTGTTTATCAATTCTTCCGGTGACGGAATTGATGCCAACGGTACACTTACGATTTCCGGTGGTAATACCGTGATTAACGGGCCTACCCACGGAGATACGGCTACTTTGGATTATGATATATCAGGAGTAATAGAAGGGGGTACCTTTATTGGTACCGGCGCCAAAACCATGGCTCAGACCTTTAGCCAGTCTCCCCAGGCGGTGATTTCCGTGAATGCAGGAAATGTGGCAGCGGGAACGAAGTTAATCCTTGCTGACAAGACTGGAAAGGAGCTTCTTACTTGTACACCTGTCCATGACTATTGTATGGTGATTCTCAGCAGTCCTGAGTTTATAAGCGGTGAAACCTATACGTTAACCGTGGGTTCTAAGACCATGGAATGTACGGCGGAGTAAGTAAGGATTAGTGGCTTATAGAATAAAATTTTTGACTCAGACCCAAAATAAACGGGATATAGGCTGTTTTTTGATGGTTATTAGTCATTACGGGCATATGTGAAAAAGTTGGCCTTCCAGACCCAAGAATGTAAGGAAATTTGGGTCTGGGCGGCTCCTTTTTTGTATAGACCCAAGGGCAGATCTAGGACGAGACATATTTTTCACTAAGATTAGAGGACTTGGATTCGTTAAAATGCTTGTAAAGCCTATATTTATGCGGTTTTTCCTTGACATTTACTATAGAAGATGATATATTGAGACGTACAACATAGTATTCAAAACCACATGAAAAAGCACTGAAAACGGAATACTATCGTGTATAGGGTAAAATAAATGCAAGGGGATTCATTATGAAAATTAAAATCGTTACGGATTCAGCTTCAAATATGCTTGCACTTTCAGGCGTGGATTTTGAATCGGTTCCTTTGACCATCCGTACAGCTGACAGGGAGTTTGTGGATACAGAGAAGCTGGATGTGGGGGCTATGGCGGACTATCTTAAAACCTATAAAGGAAAGTCCGGTACAGCATGTCCCGGTGTGGGCGACTATCTGAATGCGTTTCAAGGCTATGACGTGATATTTGTTGTAACAATCATCAGTGTACTGTCCGGTAGCTATAATGCGGCGTTGACTGCCAAGCAACAGTACGAGGAGGAGAACCCCGGCAAGAAGGTATTTGTACTGGATTCCTTCTCTGCAGGACCTGAGATGAAGCTTCTGTTGGAGAAGTGTAGGGATATGGTGCTGGAGGGCAAGGATTTTGACACCATCAGCAAGGAGCTTCAGGCACATAAGGATCATCACACTGCTTTGATTTTTTGTTTGGAGTCTATGAATAATCTGGCCAATAATGGCCGCGTAAAGCCTGCAGTGGCTAAGATTGCAACCATCCTCGGTATTCGTGTAGTAGGGGATGTGTGTGAAGAGGGCCTTCATCCCACCAATAAATGCCGCGGCGAGAAGAAGGCCATCATCGAGATCGTCAACAATATGAAACGGATTGGTTACAAGGGTGGTCGTGTTCTGGTGGACCATTGCTTCAATGAAGAATCCGCTACCAAGCTGAAAACTGCGCTCCTGGCAGAGTTCCCTTCAGCAGACATCGTTCTGGACCAGACCCGTGGCCTTTGCACCTTCTACGCTGAGAAGGGCGGCCTGATGATTGGATTTGAAATCTAGTAATTCCGAATTTCGTAGGCGGGATATTCGCAGTCAAAATGGTAGCCCAGCTTCTGGGCCAGTGCCGCAGACCATTTATTCTGGGCATCCCAGCTGGGATACAGTCCCCGCTTCAAACATTCTAATATGAGTTTCGCACCGCAGATGGAGGCAAGGCCCTGTCTGCGGTATTCTTCTTTGGTCACAATTTCTATTTCAATTCCCTCTCTATATCCGGAATAGGAGGAGGCACCAGCAATGGGTTCTCCATCTTTTAAAATAGCTACTCCCAGACCGTATTGACTGTACAGCTCATAGTCCGGGAAATTTTTCACCCAGTCCATACACCAGGGAATCTCCCTGCATTTGTGGAAAAGTGTTTCGTCAATCAGGGTTAATGTGTATTCCTTGGGTAATCCATCTACAATTTCTTCCAAAGAAGCTCTGTCAAACACATCCCCGTCTTTTTTCAGTGCATACCGGGTCACCTTGGTGGCTCTGTCGCCATAGCATTCTTCTACGAGTTTGCACCAGGCCTCATTTTCAGGCATCATAATCATAAAATCCTGAGTCAGGTGTGCGGGCTTATATAAAGCCAGCTCTGTCAAGGGTTCTCCGGCCAAAAAGCAGAAATCACCCAGAATTGCCATGGCAGAACGGGGATTGTCAAGGGAGTCTGCATACACCTCACCCATAATGCCCTGCAGGCAGGAGGTAATGGTGGTGTCACTCATATCGGCAAATAAAGGGATAACCTTTGTTGTATCTTGTATTCTATGAATCATAGTAGTCCTCTTATTTTGTATAGTATCTGTACCCTAGAATTTCTTCCAGGTTTCCCGGGAAAACAAGAGTAACAGAGGGAACAACTCCAATCGTCCTGCCAGCATGTCAAAGGTTAGAATCAAGGTCGAAAAGTTGCTGAAGCAGGAAAAGTTGGACATGGGTCCTACCTGGTTTAAGCCGGGACCGATATTGTTAAGGGTGGCGGCCACAGCAGTAAAATTGGTAACCAGGTCGAAATTGTCCACTGTGATTAGTAGGGTTGAAACCGCAAATATAAGCATGTAAACCACCAGATAAACATTGGTTGAACGTACTACTTCAGGTGTGACTGTTTTACCATCCATTTTAATTTGCTTCGCAGACTTGGGATGCAGGTAAAGAAGGATCTCTTTGGATATGGTTTTAAACCAAATCAAAAAGCGCGATACCTTCATGCCGCCACCTGTACTTCCGGCACAGGCTCCCACAAACATTAACATCACAAGGATTGTCCGGGACATTTCCGGCCAGAGGTTAAAGTCTGTAGTGGAGTAGCCCGTGGTCGTAATAATGGATGCCACCTGGAATGCCGCCTGTTGGAAGGCTGTAGACACATTGTCATAGAGATGGCAGATATTGGCGGTAATGGCCAGAATAGAGACACTGATAATAATCAAATACGCCTTTACCTCTTCTATAGCCAAGGCCTCTTTAATGTGCTTGAGTAAAATCAAATAAAACGCATTAAAATTGATTCCGAACAGAATCATGAATACGGTAATCACGACCTGATTGTAGGTGGAATAACTTGCAATGCTGCTGTTTAATACGCCAAAACCACCTGTTCCGGCTGTTCCAAAGGAAAGTGTCAGAGCGTCGAACAGAGGCATTTTACCAAGCAAGAGCAGAACAACTTCTATAATTGTCAGCCAGATGTATATTTTGTAAAGAATTTTAGCAGTTGTCTGTACTTTGGGTGCCAAACGGCTTACGGAAGGTCCCGGGCTTTCTGCTTTCATCAGGTTCATGTGTGAGCCACCGGTCATAGGCAGTAAGGTTAACAGAAAAACTAAAACGCCCATACCACCAATCCAATGGGTAAAGCTTCTCCAGAACAGTATTCCTTTGGGAAGTGCTTCAACATCAGACAAAATGCTGGCACCAGTAGTGGTAAAACCGGAAACTGCTTCAAATACTGCATCTATGGGATTGGTTATGGAACCGCTGAATAAAAAAGGAAGGCTTCCCATAATACTGATAACAATCCAGCTTAGAGCCACAGTTACAAAACCTTCTTTGGCAAAAAAGGTATGATTGTACAGCTTATGAGGTTTGATGAGTAACCCCAGAACAACACACAATGCAGCTGACAGAGCCAGTGAAAAAGCTGCCGTTTCACCGTAAATAATAGAAACAACACAAGCAGGGAGCATTAATGCTCCCTCAAGCAACATGGTCAGACCGGTTACGTATCGAATGATAGAGTAATTCATACGTTACACCTGCCCTTCAAGGATATCTTCAATATCTTGTAGTCCTCTTTGAGTAGAAACGACTACTACAGTGTCCCCTGCTTCAATAGTATCCTGTCCTTTAGGGATAATGATATTGCCATTGCGGTTGATACAGCAGATGAGCAAATCTTTCTTGACTTTAAGGTCTTTTAGTGCAATTCCCGCTACTTTACTGTCTTCGCGTATAGAAAACTCAACTGCTTCGGCACGGTTTTCCAGAATATGCACAAAGGTTTTTACCTGATTGCCGGCAATGTTTTGCATAGCGCGAATGTGTTGCATAATATAGTCTGCAGTAATAAATTTAGGGTAGACTACACTTCCCACATCCAATTTACTGATAATGCGGTCAAAGGCCAGTAAGTTAATCTTAACAATATGTTTTGCATGTGAGTGTTCTTTGGCAGTTAAGCCCAAAAATACATTCTCTTCGTCGATGTTCGTAAGTGCAACAATTGCTTCTGCAGTTTGGAATCCGCATTGGAATAGGAGCTTTTGGTCAGAGCTGTTACCATTTATGATGGATGCCTCCGGAAGAAGCTCAGCCAGCTCTTCACAGCGTTCTTTGTCTTTTTCCAAGATTCGTACTTCTATATTACTTTTAATAAGCTCCTGGGCAAGGTAATAACTGATTTTTCCACCACCGATAATTAATGTATTTTTAACAGGTCTTGTGGATAATCCCAGCTGGTGAAAGAATTTGCGGGCAGCTGTAGGTGCTGCGGCGATAGAAATTAAGTCGTCATTGTGCAGGACAAAGTTACCGTTCGGAATAATGACTCCGTTATTTCTTTCTACGGCACAGATTAGCACGGACTGCGCATAGCGGGCAGGTAATTCAGAAATTCTCATACCGTCCATTCTAAATTCAGGCAAGATTCGAACCTTAAGCAGCTCTGCACGTCCCTTGGAAAAAGCATCAATTTGAAGTGCAGAAGGGAATTGTAAAAGCCGGGTGATTTCTCTTGCGGTCAGCCATTCCGGATTCACAATCATGGAAATTCCCAGGCGTTCCTGAATGAATTCGATTTCTTCGTTGTAAATGGGATTGCGGACTCTTGCGATAGTCTGACATTCACTTACCTTTTTGGCAACCACACAGCACAAAAGATTCAGTTCGTCAGACCCTGTAACAGCAATAAGTGCATCGGCGTCTGCAATGCCGGCTTCATTTAAGGTGCTGACACTGGTACCGTTGCCGGTGATGCACAGTGCATCTACTTCTTCACCGAATTCCTGCAGTTTAGATTCCTGGTTATCAATGATAACCAGATTGTGATTTTCTTCACTCAGCTGTTTGGCAAGAACTCGTCCTACTTTTCCGCAACCAATAATAATAATATTCATAGCAAATTCTCCATATAGTTTATTTATACGGTTCTTTATAGCACAGTATACCACTCTAATTATTAAAAATCAAAAAAATTTGTTCGACAAATGTGGGCATGGCTGCTTTTTGTGCTATAATATTTTGTTAAGGATTAAAAGTTGTGTTTCATGTTATGGAAAGGAGGATTTATGGGAACAGAAGCCAAGGCGAAAAACAGCATAGGAAGGCTTATTTTTGCGTTTCTTTCCTTTTTATTACAGATTTGCTGGTCTGTGACGCTGGCAATCTGGTTAAGAAATTATTCTACGGTAATTAGCCTGTCATTTACACTGGTAGCCATTATGGTGGTAATGTATATTTACTGCGGGCAGGGAAATGCAGCCTTCAAAATGCCGTGGATCATCATGATCCTGGCCTTTCCTGTGCTTGGTTTGTCCCTTTACCTATTATTTGGCCATAGAGAGGCTACAAGGAGCATGCGTAAACGCTTTGAACGAATCAGTCCTCAGATTATTAAGGCGCTTCGCCAGGAGCCGGAGGTCATGCAGCAGCTGGAACAAAGGGATTTTCGAATTGCCAATCAGTGTCGGTATCTTTATAACTATGGAAAATACCCCGCTTATCAGAACACAGACGTGATTTTTTACAGTGAGGCATCTGATGCCTTTGAGGCCCAGTTAGAGGAACTTAAGAAAGCAGAGAGATTCATCTTTATGGAGTATCACGCCATTGAAGAGGCGAAAGCCTTCAGCCGTTTAAGGGATGTACTGGCTGAGCGTGTGCAAAACGGAGTGGAGGTCCGCCTGATTTATGATGATGTGGGAAGTATCGGTTTTATTGATGCAGCCTTTGTAAAGCGCATGGAGGCGGTGGGCATTCAGTGTCTGATGTTTAATCCGGTAACGCCCTTTTTCAATATTTTTATGAATAACCGTGATCACCGCAAAATTACGGTTATTGACAATAAAGTGGGCTTTACAGGCGGATATAATCTGGCAGATGAATATTTTAACCTGGTACATCCCTATGGATACTGGAAGGATACCGGTGTAAAAATAATCGGTGAGGCTGTGGAGAGTCTGACAGCCATGTTTTTGGAAATGTGGAATTCTATGAGACCCACGGATGAGGACTATGGCAAATACCTGGTAATTCCTGCCTATCAGGCCAAGGAGGACGGATTTGTACATCCCTATGCCGACAGCCCTTTGGACTCTGAATATGTAGGGGAAAATGTATATTTGAATCTGATTAAGCACGCAAAGAATTACTTGTACATAGATACCCCCTATCTGATTATCAGTGACGAGATGCGCAGAGAGTTGTGTCTGGCAGCACAGCGTGGAGTGGATGTGCGTATTATTACTCCGGGTATTCCGGACAAAAAGCCTATTTATCGTACCACTCGTTCCTACTATAACGGTTTGGTAACAAAAGGTGTGAGGATTTTTGAATACACCCCCGGATTTATGCATGCCAAGCAGGTAATCTGTGATGGAGAGGTTGCAACGGTGGGAACCATTAATTTTGATTTCCGAAGTCTGTACCATCACTTTGAAAACGGTGTTCTTTTGTACGGTTATGATTGTATCGAAGATATCCGAAGGGATTTTATAGCTACCATGGAAGTCAGCCATGAAGTAACAGAGGAATATCGAAACAGCAGAAAGGCTTATCGGTTGGGATATGCTATTTTGCGCCTATGCGCGCCGTTATTATGATGCAAAAAGGTACATACACAAAATACACAGGGCAGGAGACGGAGGTTCTTCTGCCCGAATATATGGAAAATACACAGACCCTTGCAGTGGTGGGAAGCAAGGCTTTTTTGAGTTGCAAATCCGTGGAGCGGCTGGTGCTTCCGCCTACAGTGGAGTCTGTAATGGACTGGGGCTTTGCTCATATGAAAAATTTGCGGGAAATTGTTATGCCGGCCGGGGAGATTCATTTTGGAAAGCAGGTCTTTTTGGGATGTGATAGTTTGCAGAGGGTTCTGCTGTATTCGGTGAAGAAATATCGGGAAACTGCCGATATATACTTTTTAGAGGAAATTTCCGGGCTGGATAAGTTAAGGGCAAGTATGTTTCGCTTTTTCCCGCTGGCTATCGAGGGATGGGCGCAGCAGCCGGAAGATCCGGATGCCCAAGAGCAATGGCTGGAGCGGTATGATGAAGCCTTGGCGGATTATTTAAACAGGCCGGATGAGGAGGGCTTTGTTCCTGCATTTATCGGATGGTTTGATGTGGAGGATGTGGATGATCAGAAGCAGGGCTATCTGAAAAAGGTGCGACTTTCAAAGATTTCCCTGGCTTTTCAAAGGATGCTCTGTGCAGGACGGCCTAAGGAGCATATACTAACACAGCTGCAGCATGTGATTTCGCAGCGTCCGGAGCTTGTGCAGGAGTTTTTGACGGACTCCGAAGAGTGCGGCAGAGATGTGCGTTATTATAAGATTTGGCAGGAATGCGGTGGCCTTGACCGGGCCATGGGGGAAATCCTTTTAGAACAGTTACCCTGGCAAGAACCGGAGATACGCAGTTTTCTGGTGGATCTAATTCATAGCCAGGAGTCGGAGGTGTATTTTGAACAATTTGAATTGTAATGAATCCAGCTCAGTAGATGATATTGTAAAATTACTGGATGATTATACCAATTCCGGCGGAAGCCGGTTGAAATTGAATGTGGTGGAGGGCGAGGGAAAAGTGATTTCCAAGGAATACCATCACGGAAGATGCGATGTGGGCAGTCCCTGGGCAAAGGGACAGGCCTGCGACGTGTTGGAGTAATGAAAGGGGCGAGGACCTATCAAGAATCGAAGACGATATCAAAGAGAATACGAACAAGAGGGAATCGACCGGGAATACGAAGATGCATCTGAGGAATATTGGGAGGACTGGGACGCACCTAAGCCTCGCAGGAAGCGCCGGAGGACGGAAAAAATAGAGGTTTGGGAGAGCCGAAGGGAGCCGGATTGGGAATCCCACAGGAAACCCCGCAGGAACCGCCGGAAAAGGAAGTCCCGCTTCAAGAGATTTCTAGTAAAGCTCGCGCTGTGGGTAATTATTCTGGCAGCAGGCTTGTATTTTCTGGTGGGCTTTGTATATAGCAAGCTGAATTATCGCGAGATTGAAAGTGTAGTTTCGCAGCCCATGCATGAAGAGGGTGTTATCAATATTCTGCTGATTGGCAGTGACTCCCGTGATGGTAGTGCAGATGGACGTTCGGATGCCATGATACTATTGTCTGTCAGCAGTCACAGCAAGAAAATCTATATGACTTCTCTTTTGCGAGATATGTATGTGGAGATTCCGGGACATGATGGAAACCGCCTGAATGCAGCCTATTCTTTCGGCGGTCCTGAGCTTTTGATGGAGACGGTGGAGGAGAATCTGGACATCACGGTAAACCGTTACATGGTGGTGAATTTCGAAGCCTTTGCCAATCTGGTGGACGCTGTGGGAGGTGTGGAGCTTGAGCTTACTACGGAGGAATTGGAGCTGGTAAACGGTTATCTGAATGAATATAATCTGCTTACAGGGCAGGAGTTTGGCACCAACTATATGGATACCACTCAGGCAGGGCTGGTACATTTAAACGGACCTCAGGCTTTGGCTTATACCAGAAACCGTTATATCGGTACGGATTTTGGCAGAACTGAGAGGCAGCGCAAGGTACTGGCAAAAGTATTCGAAGGGCTACCTAAAGCAGTAGTTATGAATCCATCACAGCTGCTTGATGGGTTGTTACCCAATCTGACTACCAATCTGACACAGTGGGAGTGTTATCAACTGACACTAATGTCACCGGTGATGCTTGGCTATGATTTGGAGCAGGGAAGTATTCCTGTGGAGGGAACCTACCATGATGCCACCATACGACAGATGGCAGTTTTAGAGGTGAATTTTGAGGCTAACAAGAAGCATTTGCATAAGCTTTTATTTGAGGAAAATGAGGAGGCGGAATGAGGAAGCAATCACTTAAGTCCATGAGACTTTGGGGGAAAATGAAATATGTATTTTGCATGGCAGCAGTATTGACCTGTGCTGCCTGCGGACCGGCACCGGGCGAGGAAGTCACGGTTCAGACCATCCAGGCTATTGTGCCTGAAAATAGCCAGGAGCCGGAGACGGCAGTGGAAGATGTTTCTGAAAATGACACGTATGTCGATGAAGGGCCTGAAACCATTAGTATCACCATTTCTGCTGCAGGAGATGTGACTTTAGGTAATTATGAGGGACAGGATTATGCCTGGTCCTTTCGGGAGACCTATGATACCACGGAGGATAAAAGCTATTTTCTGGAGAATGTGCAGGATGTGTTTGCCAATGACGACATGACCATCGTGAATCTGGAGGGTGTGCTGACCTTGTCAGAGGAGATGAATCCGGGGCGGACCTATAATATCAAGGGAGACCCGGAATACGTGGACATTTTGACGCTGGGCAGTGTGGAGGCTGTGGGTATGGCCAACAACCACCGGCTGGATTTCTGGGAAAAGGGAAGCAAGGATACCGTAAACATGCTGGAACAGGCAGGCATTGCCTACGCATATGACAACAATGTGGGAATCTATGAGACCAAGGGGATTCGCATTGGCTTTGTCTCTGTCAATGAAATTGGCTGGGGCCAGGGAATCGAGCAGCTGATGAAGGACGGAATTGCCAAGCTGCAGGAGGAAGAGGTGGATTTGATCCTGGCCTGCTGTCATTGGGGCATTGAGAGGGAGTTTTATCCCACGGAATATCAGCAGACCTTTGGCCGGAAGTGTATTGACTGGGGGGCTGATCTGGTAATCGGACACCATCCTCATGTTTTGCAGGGTGTGGAGGAGTATCAGGGTAAATACATTATCTACAGCCTGGCCAATTTCTGTTTTGGAGCCAATCGTAATCCGGTGGATAAGGATACCATGATTGTTCAGCAGACCTTTTATTTTATAGACGGACAAAAACAGGAGAATACCGATTTTCGCATGATTCCATGCTCTGTTTCCTCGGTATCCTCCCGCAATGATTACAAGCCTACTCCCGCGCAGGGTGATGCTGCAGCGCGTATCATCGGTCGCGTCAATGAATACAGCAGCGGCTTTGGTGTTCAGTTTGATGAGTCCGGCTACGTTATAAAATAGACGCCGGTACTAAATGAATTGAATGTACAGATTCATAAAGCTTACGATACTGGTAGTAAGCAGGCTTACAATGGCGCAAATACGACCTGCTTTTGCCCAGCCGGCCCGGTTGGAGCGTAGTCCGATGCGGGCTAAAGTTACGGAAACCGGTGCAAAAATAATACAAATAATAGGGTTAAAACAGATAAATGCCAGCACACCGGTTGCAAATGCCAGCCAGGCGCAGCGCTCGTAGCTGGCGGTGTATGTAGGAGATTTTTCCTGCATTTTGGCAATCAGTTTTTCCAGGCTGTGTTTATAGAGAACCTTTCTGTCATAGTGCAAAAATCCGTTAAAATTGCATTCCATGCCGAAGGGCCCCTGAATCCATGCTTCTAATTTGAGCACACCATTAACATAGGACCATTTCAGATATCTGTATCCATCTGAATAGCGGTCACCGGCGCGATAGACGGATTCGCTTTTTAGATCAGACATGATAAAACCGTTCTTTTGCAAATAATTATTCATGACAGAGAGGACAAACTCCTCGGGTTTATCCAGTTGGATTTGTTCTGTGTATCTTGCCATGAGACCCCTCTTTTAAGTAATAGATTTATGAAAGAGCAATGGAAAGTACATTCAGTACCATGGAAAGCAACCAAAATACGCCGGATAATGAAACGCCAACGATGGAGCAGATTTTTCCGGCTTTTGCAAGGCTGGCCTTGCTGGACCCCTGTCCCATTCTTGCCTGTGAGAGACCTAATACACAGAATATAATGGAGAACAACAGGGAACAGCAGGTAGCAATGGATAAAATGCCGAATACCAGGGATAAGGTGGCAGCATTGTGATTGTCTACGGTCTGTACCTGGATAACATTGGGTGCAATAGGTGCAGCTCCATCAGCGGAGCCGTTGGCATTGGATGCCACAGCTGCCTGCATATCTGCCTGAGGAAGTTCCTGCTGCAGGGTTGCAATCAGCTGATTTAAATTATTCTTATAGGGGCCTTTCTGGGCGCAAGCGACGAAGCCTTCCAGATCCCACTCACCGCCAAAAGTGCCTTTCAGCCATGCTTCCAAATGGAACTGACCGTTTATGTAGGAGTATTTTAAATACTTATATCCTTCAAACATGGGATCTCCTGCACGATAGGCAGGTTCACCTTTCCAATCCGACATGGTAAAGCCGTTCTTTTTTAAGTAATCGTTCATGATAAAATGAACAAAATCATCGGGTTTTCCTAAGTAAATATCTTGAATATATCTTGCCATGATGTACCTCTTTCTGAAATAATGTTTACATTGATTATGTTATCACGTTTGTCGAAATCTGTAAAATAATATTTATGGGAGCGCTTATGAAATTTTTGCTTGTAGCTGTAAATGCCAAATACATACATTCCAATCCTGCAGTATACAGTCTGCGGGGCTATGTGGGTGAGACCTTAAAGGACCATGTGGAAATTGCAGAATATACCATCAACCAGCAGATGCAGGATATTTTGGCGGATATCTATGCAAAAAGGCCGGATGTGATCGGTTTGTCCTGTTATATTTGGAACTGGAATATGATAGAACGGCTTTTGGAGGAGCTGCCCAAGCTTTTGCCGGATGCGGATATTTGGCTGGGAGGACCGGAGGCGTCCTATGACGGAGAGAGGCTTCTTCCTATGTTTCCTAGTGTAAAAGGTATCATGGTGGGAGAGGGTGAACAGACCTTTAAAGAGCTGTTGCAGTGGTATTTAGGTGGTAAGGGGACTGCCTTAGAGTCCATAGCAGGTCTGTATCTGCCGGAGGGCTATACGGCAGTGCGAGAGCCCTTAGACTTAAGCACCGTCCCATTTTTGTATGATGATTTGGAGATGTTTTCCAACCGGATTATCTATTACGAAAGCAGTCGGGGCTGTCCTTATCGCTGCAGCTATTGTCTTTCATCCATTGACAAAAAAGTCCGGCTAAGAGATATCAATATCGTCAAAAAGGAATTACAGTTCTTTTTGGATCATAAAGTAAAACAGGTAAAATTTGTAGACCGAACCTTTAACTGTGACCACAAACACGCCATGGAGATTTGGCGTTATATCAGAGATAATGACAATGGTGTCACTAATTTTCATTTTGAGATTGCTGCGGATATTCTGCGTGAGGAGGAAATTGCAATATTAAACTCCCTGCGTCCCGGTCTGGCACAGCTGGAAATCGGTGTGCAGTCCGTGAATCCTGATACGCTGCAGGCTATCAACCGCAGAATGGATGTGGAGCGTTTAGGGCAGATTGTAGAGGCTCTTCGCAGAGGCAACAACATTCATTTGCATCTGGATTTGATAGCCGGTCTTCCACACGAGGATTATGACAGTTTTGTCACTTCTTTTGACAAAGTGTATGCCATGAAGCCGGAGCAGCTACAGCTTGGATTTTTGAAGGTGCTAAAGGGTTCGCCCATGGCGCTTGATGCGGAGGAATACGGCATTGCGTATCTGACGAAGGCTCCTTATGAGGTGCTATATACCAAGTGGCTTTCTTACGAGGAAATTGTGCGCTTGAAGCGGGTGGAGGAAATGGTGGAGCTTTACTACAACAGCAACCAGTTTACCCATACGCTTCCGGTTCTGTTGCAGGCTTTTGACAGCGCTTTTGGCATGTATGAAGCGCTTGCAGAATATTATGAGACAAAGGGTCTTTTTATCGAGAGTCCATCCCGGTCGTATCGATATCAGGTGCTGCTTGAGTTTGCCCTTGAGAAGGATGGAGACAGAGAGCCTCTCTACAGGGAACTTTTATTGTACGACATGTATCTGCGGGAGAATCTGAAAAGCCGTCCGGAGTTTGCCTCGGATTTGCGGGAGCAGGCGGTCTGTAAGGAATTTATGAGAGCCTTTTACAGGTGGGAGGAAACGCATAGAAGCTATTTGCCCGCCTATATGGAGTATGACAAAAAACAGCTGAGCAAGATGACCCACATGGAGCCTTTTACCTATACGGTCTGGGAAAAGGAACATGCAAAGCCCTGTCAGGTCAGCTATGTGCTGTTTGACTATAAGGAGCGGAATCCTTTGAATTATCAGGCCCGGACCGAAATTGTGAGAGAACCTGACCAAGGATGGGAGAATGTATGATAAACAGTTATATCAGTATTGATTTGGAGACTACGGGGCTTGAGCCTAAGCATGACAAAATCATAGAAATCGGTGCTTTGCGGGTGGTAGATGGAGAGATTCAGGGTAGCTTTTCCACCTTTGTCAATCCCGGCAGGGAGCTTGCGCAGCGGATTACGGAGCTTACCGGTATCCGGGATGAGGACCTTTTCTACGCGCCCTATATCGAGACGGTTTTGCCGGATTTGATGGATTTCATGGGAGATTTACCGATTCTGGGACACAGCATATTGTTTGATTTTTCTTTTTTAAAAAAAGCAGCGGTGAATCAGAAGCTGGTATTTGAGAAAAAGGCAGTGGACACGCTGAAAATTGCCCGCAAATATCTGCCGGAGCTGGAGAGTCGCAGCCTGGATTATTTGTGTAAACACTATGAGATTGCACATCAGGCCCATAGGGCTTTGGAGGATGCCAAAGCCACTCACATCCTTTACCAGAAGCTGGCGGAGCAGTTTGAAGAAAAGGAACCCGGGGAGGGAGGACTGTTTGCGCCTGTGTCTCTTTCCTATCAGGTTAAGCGAGATACACCGGCCACCAAGGCACAAAAAGAGCAGCTTATGCGGCTGCTGGAATGTAAAAAGATACAATTGTCAATGGATATAGAGCGGCTTACCCGCAGTGAGGCAAGCCGTTTGGTTGACAAGATTAAGAGTGGTCAGTTTTGTCCTGAAGATGCCGCAAAATGACGTCTCTATTTAAGGAATTTAAAGTTTTGGCGGTCTCCATCAGGTCAGAAATACGGTAGCCTTGACCATTTATGACATAAATGTCGGCAAGGATGTCGTAGCTACGGCTGACATCTGTGCGGGTACTTACTGCAAATTCCAGAATTTGTCGGGTTTCCTCCACAAAGCCGGCGTTGTATAATAAATCTGCCCACTGTTGAAGGGTGCCGGCCAAAAGCGTGTAGTTCTGGTCGTACTCTGTGAGGGTAGTAATGTTGGCTGTGCCATATTCCAGCTTCAGATCCGTGTTGGAGATGCCGGTAAGATTGACAATGGGTTTTAAGGAAAGCTCCTGAATCATCTGCAGACATTCGGCTACTTTAGGGTCTTCCTCCATGGTATGCATAGGAAGCGTATCCGTGGGAATTTTGATGTAGTCCAGACCATCTAAGGACTTGCGGCGTACGGAGTTGGCCTGCCGCTCTTTCTCCCAAAAGCTTTTTTCGGCAGAATCCATTTGATGACGGGCTTTTCGTACATTATGGAAAATCACAAGGGTAAAGATAATTAAACTTGCCAAAACATAGAATTTCATATATAATATCCTTTCAGATTCAAGCAAAGGTTCAAACGTAGATTCAAACACAGAAAAGAGGAATCAGTATGTTTAATATGCATAATAAAAAGACAAAACAGCGCATAGCAGGTGCCATTGTTATTCTGCTTATTTTTGCTATGGTAATTCCAACTTTATCATACTTTTTTGTTTAATTCAAACAGTACTGTTTCAGTACGGTAATTCGAGGAGCAAATTATGGGAAAAATATGGAAATGGAGCGGAGCGCTTCTGGGCGTAATGCTGCTTGTATGTATGTGCAATCAGAGCGTTTTGGCAGCTCCGGATGAGACCATCAAGACCGGTGTGTTTGCCGGAGAGCTTGATTTGTCCGGTAAAACGAAAGAGGAAGCAAGTTCGGCTATTGCGCACTACGTATCCGGTTTGGAGGATATGGAGCTTACGCTGGTAGCCGGTGGCGGCAATACCGTGAAGGTAACTGCCGGAGAGCTGGGTGTGACCTGGGCCAATACGGATTTGCCACAGGAAGCCTATGCGGTAGGCAGAACCGGCAATGTGATTGAACGTTATAAATTGATTAAGGATTTACAGAAGGAAAGCATGTCCCTTCCCATCAAGCTGGATTTTGATGTGGAGGCTATCAATAATGTGCTTGTAGAGCAGTGTGCTCAGTATGACAGTGCACCTACCAATGTATCCATGATGAAATTGGAAGACGGTTCCTTTCAGGTAGTAGACGGTAAGCACGGTAATGTGCTGGATGTGGAAGCTTCCATTGATAAGATATATGGATTTTTGACAGAGGAGTGGAGCCAGAAGCCTGCATCTTTGGAGCTTTGTATCGCAGTGGAGGAGCCCAAGGGAAGTGCAGAGGAGCTGGCAGATGTAAAGGACCTTTTGGCGAGCTTTACCACCTCCTACAGAACTTCAGGAACCGCCAGAAGCCGTAATGTTGAGGCTGGTGTAGCGCTGATCAACGGCACCGTGCTTTATCCCGGCGAGGAATTTTCTACTTATAAAACAGTGTCTCCTTTCACGGAGGCGAACGGCTATTATATGGCTGATTCTTATTTAAACGGTCGCGTGGTACAGAGTCTTGGCGGCGGTATTTGCCAGGTGTCCACCACACTTTATAATGCAGTGCTTCGTGCAGAGCTGGAGATTTCCGAGAGACACAATCACTCCATGATCGTGTCCTATGTAGACCCTTCTGCAGACGCTGCCATTGCTGAGAGTGCAGGCAAGGACTTTAAGTTTGTGAACAACTATGATTACCCTATTTATATTGAGGGTA
>JAZQFO010000205.1:0-3220 GCA_045539535.1 Acetatifactor sp. | reverse complement strand
CTCCAATCTGTTGTCAGAGGGATTTATCCCTGCGGAGAGGGAGCTGGATATGCAGGAGGTATTACTTCTGCGGCCATGGATGGTCTGCGGGTGGCGGAGCGCATAGTAGGGGAATTTGCACCAATCAAGGAAGGATAATTTTATGTATAATGATATTTTGACAATCGGTTCATTTACCATTCATGGATATGGCCTGATGATTGCCATTGGCGTTTTGACGGCACTTTTTATAGGGGAACATCGTGCTAAGAAGTTTGGATTAAGTGGTGACCAAATCTATAATCTTACACTGGTTTGTGCCATTAGCGGTTTTCTGGGAGCGAAGCTTTTGTTCTGTATCGTTGAGTGGAAAGATTTTATTAAGAACCCTTGGAGTATTTTAAGTTCCAGCGGTTTCGTGGTGTATGGCGGTATTATCTTAGGTGTATTCGGCGGCTGGTTATGGTGCCGTATTAGAAAGCTTGACTTTTGGGAGTATTTTGACATTGTAATGCCATCTGTTGCCATTGCTCAGGGATTTGGCCGAATAGGTTGCTTTCTGGCAGGCTGTTGCTACGGCAGAGAGACAGATTCCTGGTGTGGTATCGCTTTTACTAATTCCGATTATGCACCAAACGGTGTGAAAATGATTCCAACACAGCTGATTTCTGCGGCAGGCATGTTTTTGATTGCCTTTGCACTGATGCATTATGCCAAGAATCGCAAGCATCCCGGAACTGTGGGATTTTTGTATTTGATTCTCTACAGTATCGGCAGATTCGGCGTGGAGTTTTTGAGAAATGATTACCGCGGCGAAATCGGTATTTTCTCCACATCACAGTTTATTTCGCTGTTTATGGTGGTGATTGGTTTTGTGGGCTTTCTATTTTTGGTTAAGAAAAAGAGTACAGGAGATAAATCATGAGTCAGTTGCGTGAATTAATTAAAGATAAAAAGAGGATTGTTGTAAAAATCGGTTCGTCCTCTTTGCAGCATGCTGAGACGGGAGATATGGACTATATCCGTATGGAGAAGCTGGTACGTGAGCTTTGCGATATCCGTAATCAGGGTAAGGATGTGGTGCTGGTAACCTCCGGTGCCATTGCTGCAGGCCGTCAGGCCGTGAATTTGAAGGATATTAAGGCAAGTACCGATGCGGAGGCTTTGGCTATTAAGCAGGCTTGCTCTGCAGTAGGTCAGGCGCGTCTTATGACCGTGTATCAGAAGCTTTTTGCAGAGTACAATCAGGTGGCTGCCCAGATTCTGATGACCAAGAATACCATTGTGGATAGCTTGAACCGTTACAATGCCCACAACACCTTCAGAGAGCTTCTGAAGCTGGGTGCAATCCCTGTTGTTAACGAAAACGATACGGTTGCTACCTACGAAATTGAAATTGGTGACAACGATACCTTGTCTGCCATTGTTGCGGCTTTGGTGGATGCAGATTTGTTGATTCTGTTGTCTGATATTGACGGACTTTACACCGATGATCCTCGTAAGAATCCTGATGCCAAGTTTATCGAGCAGGTGGATGAGCTTACCGAGGAATATATGAATATGGGTAAGGGCAGTACCGGTAGCAGTGTGGGCACCGGCGGCATGAACACCAAGATGATTGCAGCGAAGATTGCTACCAGCTCCAATGTGGACATGATTATCGCCAACAGCAAGGATATCGGTGTACTGCACGAGATTTTGTCCGGCGAAAATAAAGGAACGTTATTTGTGGCTCACAAAGACGAAGGCTTCGATTTGCCCAGCTTTGTAGAGCACTTACATAAAGACTAAGTTTTTTATTTTGTTTTGGTTGTGTGTTGGTCTATATTCTTCTGAAAGGCACTTGCATACTTTAGTACCGCTACGCTTTTACATGTAGCGCAATGTTATTTAGTTAAAATTTCAAAAAAATGAGATTTATCATGCTTAAGGAGGAAACATTTTTCTTTACACGGGTCTATACAGAAAAAACGAATCGTGAGACCCGAAATCATCCCAAAGCACACAAAAACATTGTGCAAAACAGCCCATTACGGGTCTATGTACAAAAAACCGCACATAAGACCCGCTAAATATTAATTTCGCGGGTCTCACCAGATGATTTTTCTGTATAGACCCATATGCTGTTAAATTATGTTGAGAAACCTTGATATTTCCTAGCTTTTAGGGTCTCATAAAGCAAAAATTTTACATAGACCCGAAACAAAATCAATCCTTCTCAAAAAAGCGAGGCGACTTCAAATTTTGCCAAAAGTTAAGGAGCAAATTCGAAGATTTATCCCGAGCCGTAATTGTTTTGAACTTAATTAATGACATTGTGCATGTAGAGAGAGCGTGCTGCTAAGAAGAAAATAGACCGACACACAACCCAATATAAATATAATGAGGTGAAAATTATGACGATGGAAGAACGCATCAAGCGTATTAATGAGCTTTATCATAAGTCTAAGGCGGAGGGGCTGACGGAGGAAGAGAAGGCTGAGCAGGCGAAGCTTCGCAAGGAGTATGTGGAGAATGTGCGCGGTAACTTAAGGGCTCAGCTTAATAGTATTACGATTCAAAATGAAGACGGCACCAAGGAAAATCTGGGTGAAAAGTATGGAAGCAAACAGGATTGAGAATGAAACTCAGCATAAGAATAATATAAATACCAAAAAAGAGTTACGCAGGCAGATTTTGCAGCTTCGGGACAGTTTGTCATCGGAGGAGCAGAAACGGGCTGCGTTTCTGATTACTGAACGTATTTTAGGACATCAATGGTACTACTTGTCTGATGTGGTGATTGGCTTTGCGGGATATGGCAGTGAGATTAACACGGACGAGATTCTGGAAGATGCCCTACGGAGTGGTAAGGCATTATATCTTCCCAAGATTGAGGGGGATGAGATGCATTTTTATCTGGTTCAGGATTTATCTGAACTTCAGGTAGGATATAAAGGCATCAGAGAACCTAAGGGAGATTCTGAAAGGTATGTTTATGAAGCTGACAAGGCTGTCAAGACGTTAATGCTCATGCCAGGTGTGGCCTTTGATTTGATGAGGAATCGCATGGGGTATGGTAAGGGATTTTATGATAGATTCTTAGAGGATAAGCCGGAACTGCAACTCCGGACCATTGCCATCGGACACAAGTGTCAGATGGTGGAAGAAGTGCCTTTTGATGAACATGATGTGAAACCTTATCAGGTGATTTGTGTGTAGGGGCGAAAATTGAAGTTTACGAATAATCGCATGAAGATAT
>JAZQFO010000204.1:0-3653 GCA_045539535.1 Acetatifactor sp. | reverse complement strand
GTAAAGGATGATATGCCTGTACTTGAGTTCTTCCGTGACAACAGCTCCAAGGATACTGCTGAGTTCGTAACTGCATATCTTGGCAGAGAGGACTTCCACGGTCAGGATCTGAACAAGGTTCCCGGTCTTACCGAGGCAGTAACCAACTATCTGGCTGATATTAAAGAAAATGGTATGAGGGCAGCATTATGCAGAATTTCTTAAAAATTAATGACAACGATAATGTAGTAGTTGCACTGCAGACAATTCCTGCAGGTGAGACTATCACTGTAGATGCAGATGGCAGCAGCGTGTCTGTTACTGCAAAGGAAGAGATTCCTGCAGGTCATAAGATGGCACTCTGTGACATTCCCGAGGGTGGCGAGGTTATCAAGTACGGTTATCGTATTGGTAACGCGAAGGAAGCTATCGCAACCGGTAGCTGGATTCACACCCATAATGTAAAGACTGCTCTGGGTGATCTGCTTGAGTACACCTATGAGCCTACTCCTGTTGAGGAGAAGACCACTGAGGATGTTACTTTCATGGGCTTCAACCGTCCTGATGGTAAGGTTGGCGTTCGTAACGATATCTGGGTTATCCCCACTGTAGGTTGTGTAAACAACGTGGCAGAAGCTATCGTAAAGATGGCTAACAAGTGGCTGGATGCCAACAGAGACGGTATGGAGAGTGTTGGTGAGGTTATCACCTTCCCTCATCCTTACGGATGTTCTCAGATGGGCGATGACCAGGAGAACACCAGAAAGATTCTGGCTGATTTGATCAATCATCCCAATGCCGGCGGTGAGCTGGGGCTTGGTCTTGGCTGTGAAAATAGCAATATTGATGTACTGAAGCCTTACATCGGCGAGTACGATGACAAGCGCGTGAAGTTTTTGGTTTCCCAGGAGCATGAGGATGAGATTACCGATTCCGTAGAGCTGATTAAGGAGTTGGCTGCTTATGCGGCTACCTTTAAGCGCGAGCCCATCAGCGTAAGCAAGCTGATCATCGGTATGAAGTGTGGCGGTAGTGACGGTCTGTCCGGTATCACCGCAAACCCTCTTGTAGGACGTTTCTCCGACCTTTTGATTTCCAAGGGTGGTACCACCATCCTTACCGAGGTTCCCGAGATGTTCGGTGCAGAGACCATTCTCATGAACCGTTGTGCAAACGAGGAGCTTTTCGACAAGACTGTTTGTCTGATCAACGACTTTAAGAATTACTTCAAGCGTCATGACCAGACTATTTACGAGAATCCTTCTCCCGGCAATAAGAAGGGTGGTATCTCCACTCTTGAGGATAAGTCTCTTGGCTGTACTCAGAAGTCCGGTAGTGCTCTGGTTAAGGGTGTATTGGAGTATGGTGAGGTTGTTAAGACTCCCGGCTTGAATCTCCTTAGCGCACCCGGTAATGACCTGGTTGCAGCAACTGCACTGGCAGCATCCGGTGCACACATCGTTCTCTTCACCACCGGCCGCGGAACACCTTTTGCGTCTCCCGTGCCCACCATGAAGATTGCGACCAACTCCAGACTTGCAGGCAAGAAGTCCAACTGGATTGACTTCAACGCAGGTGTTCTGGTAGAGGACAGCAACATGAACGACGAGACCCAGAAGCTGTTTGACCTGGTAGTTGAGGTTGCAAGCGGTAAGCTGGTACGCAGTGAGGAAGCAGGCTTCCATGATATGGCGATCTTCAAGCAGGGCGTAACTCTGTAAGAAATAGCGAAAATATGTATGATAAACCCCGCGTGGTCCGAAAGGCTGCGCGGGGTTTTTGAAATTAGCGTGGCTCTTGGTGCTACTGTGTTGGAGCCTGGTAAGGACTACACGGTAAGTTATACCGTAAACGGTGCAGCCTTTGACGGCAAGACCCAGGTGGAAGCAGGTACCGTGGTCACTGTAACTATAGAGGGGACCGGTAAGAATTACATCGGCAAGGCAAGTACCACTTATCGTGTGGCTACAAAGGATATCACCAAGGCGAAGTTTAAGGTAAATAAGCAGACCTACACCGGCGGTGAGGTGGTATTTACTGAGCAAATGGTTAAGAATGGTGAGATTGTTATTACTGACAAGACTACCAAGAAAGAACTGGTTTATGGTGAAGACTACATCATTACCGGTTACAAGAATAATAACAAGAAGGGTTCTGCAACTGTAACGATTCAGGGTATCGGAGAGTACGGTGGAACTAAGAATGTGAAGTTTGGTATCGTTGCTAAGAAGTTTTGGAATTAACTAATTTAAGCAAAAATAACTTGAATATGCTTTGCGCTGGTGTTACAATCAGTGCAAAGCATATTTTCTTTTTGCAGATATCTTAAGGCGTGCGCTACGGAATCTGCAGTCCCGGCAGGTCAACTGCCATCAACCTTTTTCTAAAGGAATTCTTGAAAATCCATGCTTTAATTTCACATTTTTAACAATATAAGCAGGGGACCCAAGAGACTCCTGCGGAATAAGGAGGTAATATTATGTGTATGAGCCCGGAAGTGTTTGAAGATGCGTGGGAGCATTTGCTTAGGGAGGCAGAGTTGCTTGAGAAGATGGAGGATGCGGAGCCAAAAGTGTTGCACCGCCACAAGGATACAGTTTTTCGGATGCTTTTTCGAAAGAAAAAAGCTCTATTAAGTCTGTATAATGCAGTGAACGGGACGAGTTTTACCAATGCAGATGATTTGGAAATCACAACGTTAGAAAATGCAGTTTATATGGGGATGAAGAATGATGTTTCCTGTGTATTTGCCTTTGAACTTAGCTTGTATGAGCACCAGTCTACGGCCAATCCCAATATGCCTTTGCGGGATTTGATTTATGTGGCGGCCCAGTTGCAAAAACTGGTTCCGGAGAATCAATTGTATAGTAGCAAGTTGATACAGATTCCGACTCCGAGGTTTGTGGTTTTTTACAATGGTAAGGCAAAAATGCCGGAGCGGGTGGAATACCGATTGTCGGACATGTTTCAGAAGCCAACGGAACGTCCGGAATTAGAGCTTTTAGTGACTGTTTATAATATTAATCCGGGTATGAATGAGGAGTTACTGGAGGCTTGTCAGTTGCTAAAAGAATATATGTTGTTTGTGGTTAAGGTTCGGGAAAACCAGAGGGCAATGGATTTGAATGCGGCTGTCAACAAGGCTGTTGATGATTGTATTCAAGAAGGGATATTAGAGGCGTTTTTGCGAGAGCAGCGAAGGGAGGTAATTGCCATGAGTATTTATGAATACGATCAGGTGGGACATATGCAGTTAATCAAAGAGGAAAGCTGGGAGGATGGCAAGGCAGAAGGAAGAGCGGAAGGAAGAGCGGAAGTCTTGGCAGAAATATACAATAATCTTCTTGCGCGGGGGTATTCGACAGCAGAGGCAGAGGCAATAGTGCAGTGTTCGAGTATATGAATAAGAAAGTTTCCTAAATGGATGCAAAAGTTTCCGAAACGGACGCAAAAGGCATCTGCGAAACTGTCTGAAAACAAGCTAAAAACTATTGCTCATCCTACATAAAATCTGTATAATGTTATTATAGATTTTGTGTGCCTGTTTAATTGTAAAATTAGCGCAGGTTGATGGATTCCCTGAAATAGGTAAAAAGGGGCCAAATAACAAAAAGAGAGGTATGAGTATGGAACTGAAGGAGAAATTGCAGAAGGCCTTAGAGGCAGTGCAGAAT
>JAZQFO010000203.1:0-10600 GCA_045539535.1 Acetatifactor sp. | reverse complement strand
CTGAGGAGACTGTACGCTGTAGTCATACATATCAGATGCAGTATCAAAGTTGTTGTAACCTGCGCTACCGGAAGATGCCTTAACGGAAGAAGGAACCTTCTCGTTTCTGGAAGTTGCAACATAAGCATCAAAGTCAGAGTTATTTTCCTGATAGGATACGAAAGACGTAGCACCAACGATATAGTTGTTGTATGCCTTGATCATACCACCGGCTTCACCGGAGAATGTACCCTCGCCCATTGCATCAGTACCCTGCTTGGAAATCATCATAGGATACTTACAATTTCTAAAGTAGTTAGCCTCAGCAAAGATATCGGAGTTGGTAGTAGAACCAATACCATACTTTGAGTTGCCGTCATAGTAGTTGTTGTAAACATGAACAGTTGCTACACGTACGCGGGGATGACGTGAATCGGAGTGATCATACCAGTTATGGTGATAGGTAATGTAATTGGAAGTGTCGCTGGCATTTGCACCCTGCAGATTACACTTTCCGCTATCCCAGAAGTGGTTGTAGGAATGGGTAATATATGTAGACTTCTTGGTATCAAGAGCACCATCACCCTTTGCCTGGTCAGCATCGCCGCCTGCATGGCCATAGAACAGATCACAGTTGTGAACCCATACATGGTCATTCTTCTGCTGCAAACCAATGTTGTCGCCCTCGGAACTATCAACGTTCATAACACCAATGTTTCTGATTTCTACGTTGGAACTATTCTTCAGACGGATACCCCAGCCATTAGCTGTTGCATCTTCACCAATACCCTCGATGGTCAGACCTGCGTCATTACCACCGTTATCAATTAACAGATCGCCCTTATCAGCGCCGGAGAAGTCAGTAACTTCACCAACAATACGAATTGCCAAAGGATAATTGCCATCTGCAAAGCTTTCAATCTCAGATACAAGAGAATTCTTGGTGCTCTCTGTGATGTAAACAACCTTAGCATTGCTCTTCAGAGTACCGTTCTCATTGTATGCACCGGATGAAGTTCCGTTAACCCATCCGAAACCATCTCTCTCATGAGCTTTAACACTCAGAGTAGAAGTCTTTGCTCCAACTACGGAGCCGTCGCTCATAACAGCACCAACTACCATTACGTAGTTGCCTGCAGACAAGCCAACTGCGTCTGCTCTCCAACAATCGGAGTACTGTCTGATTAATTCTTTATCAAGCTGCTTAAATGCGCTGTCTGATTCAGATGCGCCTTTTACATATGCAACGTAACCCTTTGCCCCACTCACGGGTTGCCATTCAACATATGCGGATTCCAGCCAGCCGCTTGCCTCTGTGATTGTCATAGAAGAAGCTGCGCTTGCTGTTTCACCGATTACCGGTGAAAGTACTGATGCTGTCATTGCTGCTACCAGCAAATAAGACACCAGCTTTCGAGTTTTACGAAATAATGATTTCATTTTTACCTCCCTTTTAGTAAAAATAAGTTTTTTGCCTCTTCAATACTAGCATAAGAAAATTTTTATTAAAATTGATAGAAACAACAGAAATTCAAATACTATTTTGTGCATTTTTGCTAAATTTTCATGTCAAATTTTTAACACTTCGCCAGTGTGACATTATGTCAGACTTTTTGCACAAAATTCGATAGTAGAAAATGTAACAAAGTACCAAAAGCCTTGATATTTGGCATTTTTTTAACAAACCGAGCTCTATTTCCCGGTCAGAATAAATTTCACATAACACAAAAAGGCCATCGTCGGCTTTTTCTCAGCCCGACAATGACCTCTTCTCACTACTCCCCCCTCAAGAAGTAGTTCCGTCACATTCGCCCATTACTTGCTTCCGTATGTATGTCTTTCGCGATTGACAATTTTATTATATGGCGGAATACCGTATTTCTCAATATCAAAAAGCGCATATTAAACCGATATATCGTGCATAATTCTATTAAATCTTAATCTCCGTCCATTTCCCCTGCTTAAATCGTATGGATGCAAAGGTAAACCGGGAAATCTGATCGCCCAGCACTCCCAGCCAGACACCTGCAATGCCCCAGCCCAGAGTATATCCGCACAGAAATGATACAATGGTACGAATCACCGTTACACTGACGGTAGAACTTATCGCTGTGTACAGCGTATCTCCTGCACCGCGAAGGCATCCCATATAAATTACCTGACGTATTTGGAAGATAACCGTCACAATCATAACATACATAATCGTCACACCGATTTCCACAATCTCTTCTTCCCGGAAAAACTGACTGTACAGCCATCTTGCACCCAGAAAATAAACAATCGCCAAGATAACGGAGATACAACCGCCCAACATCTTACAGGTTCTGCCGTATTCTTTGGCCAGATCAGGCTTGCCCTGACCAAGGCTTCGACCTATCAAAGCCACTGCCGCCGACTGCAGGCCGTCTCCAAAGGAAAAAGACAGTCCCATAATATTCATGCCTACCTGATGGGCCGCCATGGCATTGGTACCCATGTCAGCTGCCATAATGGCAGTAAGCATGAAACCAATACGCATAAGCATCTGCTCACAGAATACACTGTAGCCCACCTTCACAACTGAAATAAAAGCCTCCAAAGAGGGCTTAATCTTATTCTGAATAATAAAGGGAATACTGATGAAGCCATCCTTTTTCAAAAGAGAACAGATACTCATAACGCAGGAAACCACCGTGCCCAGCACTGTAGCCAACGCTGCACCCACAATCCCCAGGGCAGGAAAACCGAAATGTCCTCCGATTAAAAGATAGTTAAACACAATATTAATCAAATTGGAGGTCACATTGGTACGCATGGTAATCTTAGTATTACCGGCCCCGCGCTGGGCAGAGTTAATACCAATCTGAATACAGTTAAATATCATACCTCCCATAATAATACTAAAATAAGTAACCGCCATATCGTGGGTCTCAGGAGAAGAACCACACAGGCTGATAATAGGACTTGCAAAGCTCACCAATAAGATACTTAATGCTATGGCTGACAAGATTACAAATATGATGGCTGTCAACAAAATCCGATTGGCGTCCTCTTTTCGGTTTTCGCCTCTTCTGCGGGCCACCAGTGCCGACATGGATACACCTGTTGCAATAAACAAAGACATACCCAAGAATTTGGGCTGGGTGGTAAGTCCCACCGCCGCCACGGCATCCTTGCCCAGGGAGCTTACCATAAAGGAATCCACCAGACCTGCAAAGGCCACAAAGAAAGACTCCACAATAGCCGGCCAGGCCATATTAACCGAATTTTTTACAATTTCTTTGTCGTATGACATAAATGTCGTTTTTGTTGTGCTGCTATTACTCAAAATCTTCATACCCTTCTATTTTTATTCCCGGGGACTTCTGCTCTTGGCTCCTGTGTCTGTGGTAATCTTGCTGTAACCACCGCTTCTGTCATAGGAATCCATCAGGTAGCTGTCGTCCGTAAGCACGCAGTCTACCTCCAGTCCCTCTTCTCTGTAACGGCTGTGTTTGCGCAAATCCTCCTTGGACTTTCGCTCGCCGGAATTTAGAGTTCCTCTGCCGGAATACTCACCTGCCATACGACCCCCAAACTTTCCGGAAAAACGCTTTTTAAACTGATCCGTCAACTCGCGAAAACGAATCTTCACCCGTTGCATAAAACTGTCCTTATGTTCTTCCTCGTCAGCAATCGTTGTAAAATAGGGATTTTCCTTTGCCAGTGACCCCTGAGCCACACTTGCCGCCGCTGCCACAACCGGTCCGTGAGCATCCACACCGGAGCCTTCGGCAGCATCCGCTGCACCAATCTGTGCCATAAGCTGCTCTTCACCCACAGCTTCGCCCTCACCACTGCCAACTGCGTTAGCGCCGCCGCTGCTTTCCCCCCAGATGCGCCCCCACAAATTCTTAGCGCCATCAGTGAGGGTTCTCCAAAAGCTCAACCCCTCACCTGTTGTATCGCCGGTCGCAATCTCCGATGCGGAGGTATTTGTTGCAGCACTTTGCATATTACTGATTTTTTTACCGGTTTCATGATGATTGTGAAACCCATGGGTAATCCGATGCGCACTGCCGTGACTATCAAACCGGTTGCCCGATGTATCAATTCGCATAAAAATACCTCCTATCCGCTCATTCTATCTATATTATCGGATAGGAGGTGAATTTATTTTAATTTTTCTAAAAATGCTTTTGCGTTGGCCCGAATATCATCCTTAAACACCGCAGAACCTGCCACGATTACGTTGGCACCTGCTTCCAGCGCCTCCTCCACATTGCCAAGATGGATACCTCCATCCACCTCCAGATCTACATTCAGACCCTTTGCATCAATCATGGCGCGCACTTCTCTGACCTTGTCGATACACTCCGGGATCAGCTTCTGTCCGCCAAAACCGGGCTCCACAGTCATGATTAACACCATATCCACCAGGGAAAGATAGGGCTCAACTGCCGCTGCCGGCGTCTTGGGCTTAATGGTAATACCCACCTTTTTGCCCAGTGCTCGGATGGCTGCGATGGTTTCCTCCACCTGCTCGGTAGCCTCCACATGGAAATTGATCAAGTCCGCTCCGCTGTCCGCAAACTCCTTAATATACCGCTCGGGCTGTTCAATCATGAGATGTACGTCAAAAAACATCTCAGTACCCTTGCGTATAGATGCAATCACAGGCATTCCATAGGATATGGACGGTACAAAAAATCCATCCATCACATCTATGTGGAGCCATTCTACTCCCACTTCCTGTACTGCCTTGATGTCCTCACCCAGCTTCCAAAAATCAGCTGACAAAATTGATGGTGACAAAATATTCATGATACGGTTCCTCTTTTACGCCATGTATTCCTTTACAGACTTGTAAACGCCCTTAGCGTCCAAGCCATATTTCTCAACCAATGCTGCTGCAGAACCGGACTCACCGAATACATCCTGCATACCCAGCTTCTTTACGGGAGTGGGATACTTCTCACTCAGACAGTCACAAACTGCACTGCCCAGACCGCCGATAACAGAATGCTCCTCAACGGTTACTACCTTGCCGGTCTTCTTGGCACTGTTAATGATAATCTCCTCGTCCAGAGGCTTGATGGTACAAATATTAATAACCTCTGCATTGATACCGTCTGCTGCCAGCATTTCAGCTGCACCCAACGCAGAATCTACACAGATACCGGATGCCACGATGGTCACATCGCTGCCCTCGCGCACTACAGTACCCTTACCGATTTCAAATTTGTAATCCGGATGGTCATTGATTACGGGCACAGCCGCACGTCCGAAACGGATGTACACAGGACCTACATGCTCCAAAGCAGCCCTAACACAAGCCTTCGCCTCTACATCATCAGAGGGACACATTACTACCATACCGGGAATGGTACGCATCAGCGCAATATCCTCATTACACTGATGGCTGGCGCCGTCCTCACCTACAGTAATACCTGCGTGGGTTGCACCGATTTTAACATTCAGGTGAGGGTAACCGATGGAGTTACGCACCTGCTCAAATGCACGTCCTGCTGCAAACATGGCAAAAGAACTTACAAAGGGTATCTTTCCTACCAAGGATAAGCCTGCTGCCACACCCATCATATTAGCCTCTGCAATACCGCAGTCAAAATGACGGTCAGGATATGCTTTCTGGAATACAGCTGTTTTGGTGGAAGCAGCAAGGTCAGCATCCAATACTACTAAATTGGGATATTCTGCCCCCAATTCCTTCAGAGCATTTCCATAGCCCTCACGGGTTGCAATTTTCTTAACTGTATTCTCTGCCATTATGCTTCACCTGCTTTCTCAAGCTCTTTTTCGATTCTGTCCAAATCAGCCATAGCCACTACGAATTCTTCCTCGTTGGTGGCTTTTCCATGCCAATCCGCATTGTTTTCCATAAAGGATACGCCTTTACCCTTAACACTGTGCAGTACGATACAAGTAGGCATTCCCTTGGTCTCTCTCGCCTCCTTAAAGGCTGCACGCAGCGCATCAAAATCATGTGCATCTGCATTGATTACATGAAAATTAAATGCTTCAAACTTCTTGTCGATAGGATAAGGGGAACATACCTTTTCAATGGGACCGTCAATCTGCAGACCGTTATTGTCCACAATCACGCAAAGGTTATCCAGCTTGCGGTGTCCTGCAAACATAGCAGCCTCCCAAACCTGTCCTTCTTCGATTTCACCGTCACCCAAAAGTGTATATACACGATAGTCCTTGTTGTCCAGCTTTCCGCCCAAAGCCATACCGGTAGCAGCGGAAATACCCTGTCCCAAAGAACCGGATGCCATATCTATACCGGGAATTCCGATACTCGGATGTCCCTGCAGATATGAGCCTAATTTTCTCAAGGTTTTCAGATCTTCTACAGGGAAGAAGCCTCTATGCGCCAGCGTTGCATAAAGTCCGGGAGCAGTGTGTCCCTTGGACAGTACAAAACGATCTCTGTCCTCCATATTGGGATTCTTGGGATCGATGTTCATCTCCTCAAAATACAAATAGGTAAATACATCCGCTGCGGACAAAGATCCACCGGGATGACCTGCCTTTGCGCTATGCACTCCTGTAATGATTCCCTTGCGGACATCATTGGCGCGCTTCTTTAACTCCAAATTCGTCATGCCTTCCTCCGTTTCCAAACTCTGCTTAAGAGTCCGTCTTCTATTAAACATACAGACATATGATAACACGAAATACCATGTTCGTCCATGTAGAATTTCACAAAATCAGTATGTTTTTCTACGATTTCTTCATATCTTCTACCATGTATACATAAAATACAACGACGAAAACCCGATTGGGAAGTGAATAACTGTGCAAAAACCTACCCTACCCTCACGCAAACACCTTGTACTCTATCTGATTATTCTCGTCTTTTTTGCAGTATTAATCCTTTCTCTCTTCCAATATAAAAAAGATGAAAAACGCTTTACCAAGCTAAGTCACGATCTGTTTGTGTCCGAAATGACCTCCAACACCTTAAACATGCACTACACCATAGCCGACCCGGAAAACTTCGGCATCCACGATTATAATCCGGTGCTTCCGGCATATGATCCCCAGGGCAGGGAAGCTTCGGATGCAGCCATTACAGATACCCTGAAACGATTAGAGCTAATCCGCCCGGAAAAGCTTTCCGCCGAGGATGCCTACACCTATCGGCTTTTGACCAAGGCCCTGAATCACTCTACAGAGTTGAACAAATATACCCTTTATCAAAAACCACTGGCCCCCTCCTCGGGCATGCAGTCCCAGCTACCCATTCTGCTGGCAGAGTATACCTTCCGCACCCAAAAAGATGTGGAGGATTACTTGGCGCTACTGGACCAGACTGATGAATACTTTGCCTCCTTGCTTTTATTTGAACAGGAGAAAAAGTCCGCCGGACTATCCATGTCCACCTACTCCCTGAAGCAGTCCAGAGAGCAATGTGACACCATCGTCACAAAAGAAAGCTTAGAAGAAGGCTCCCACTTTCTTCAGACCACCTTTGAGGAACGCCTGAATACCCTGGTAGACCGACAGATTATAACCAAAACGGACGCAGATGAATATATCGCTGAAAACGACCGACTGCTTCGCACCGTCCTGCAACCTGCCTACGAAGCACTGGCCGATGGACTGTTCCTCATGGAGGGCGAAGCAGGGGTTCCCCTCCTGCCCTATGGCCTCTCTGCCCTGCCGGAGGGCCAAGACTACTACGAGCAGCTTCTGATTTCTGAGACCGGTTCCTATCGCTCTGTGGAGGATGTAAAAAAACTGCTGCAGGAAACCCTTCAACGGGAATACAAGGCCATCACAGACCTGGCTGCCAAACATCCTGAAGTGGCACAGCTGATTGAAGGTCAGACCTACACAGACCTGCCCTATGAAGACCCTCACGCCATGCTGGCAGATCTACAAAAGCGCATGGCGGCCGATTTCCCTACATTTCCGGCCACGCAAGAATCCTCTGACAGTGCAGTAAGCTTTCCTCATGTATCGATAAAGCCCGTATCTGCCGCACTGCAGGAATACAGTGCCCCGGCATTTTACCTCACCGCACCCTTGGACGATACTGACAATAATGTCATATATATTAACGAGAAAAATCCCCTGTCTGACTTGGAACTCTACACCACCCTTGCCCATGAAGGCTATCCCGGCCACCTGTACCAGACAGTATATGACAATCTGGATTCCCGGAATAGTGACGCAAGCAAAGCCAGGCAGCTTCTCTGGTACGGCGGCTATCTGGAGGGCTGGGCCGTGTATGTGGAATTCTTCGGATATGACTATGCGGCGCAGCTTTTGGAGGAACAGGGACGCCATGAGGATGCTCTCTGCGTACAGCTGGAGAAACACAACCGAAGCCTTCTATTGTGTATTTACTCCCTGTTAGACATTAAGATTCACTATGAAAACGCCACCGTAGAAGATGTGGCATCCTTTTTGGAAGTGTTCGGCATCCACAGTAGCTCTGCCGCCAATGCGGTATACTGCTACATTGCAGATGAACCCTGCAACTATTTAAAATACTATCTGGGCTATCTGGAGATTCTGGAATTAAAAGAAGACGCCTGCACCCTCTGGGGAGACGCCTACAGCGACTATGACTTCCACTGCTTTTATCTGGATGCGGGGCCCTCGGATTTCACTTCTCTGGCAGAGCTTTTGAAACGCACTCCCGCCAGCCGCACCGATTGACAAACAGGCCGTTTGGTCCTATGATATTTGAGAATAAGAGAATTTTCATGCAAGAATTTACATAAGAGGTTTCATATGAATCAGTTAATGTTTAGCTTAAACTCCACAGTTCCCATCTTTTTGGTGATGATACTGGGCTACATCCTCAAACAGCTGGGAATGGTGGATGATGCTTTTGTGAAGAAACTAAATAAGATCAACTACACAGTTACCCTGCCTTTTCTGGTGTTTAAGGACATCTCCACCGCAGATTTCTACAGCGTGTGGGACACCAAATATGTGCTGTACTGCTTCTTGGTCACATTGGTAACCATCACAGGCATCTGGCTTCTGGCTAAGCTTGTCTACCGCGACAAGACATTTGTCGGAGAGTTTATTCAGGCATCCTATCGAAGCAGCGCAGCTATCCTGGGCATTGCCTTTATCCAGAACATTTACGGCAACTCCGGCATGGCACCCCTGATGATTATCGGCACCGTGCCCCTTTATAATGTGGCCGCTGTACTGATTCTGTCCCTCACCGGCCCCGAGGCCAAGGGACTGGACAAGGCCTCCTTACTGAAGTCCCTTAAGGGAATCGTGACCAATCCCATATTAATCAGTATTGGTCTGGGCCTGCTTGCATCTGTCTGCCGGCTGGACTTTCCCGTCATCATTGACAAAACCATCAACAACGTAGCGGTACTGGCTTCTCCCCTGGCCCTTATCGGTCTGGGCGCAGGCTTTGAAGGCCGCAAAGCACTGAAACAGCTTGCTCCTACCGCAGTAGCCTCTGCCATGAAGCTGGTTATTTTACCCATTCTATTTCTGCCCCTGGCAGTTTCTCTGGGCTTTACCCATGAGAAGCTGGTGGCAATCCTTGTGATGCTGGGCTCCCCCACCACCGCAAGCTGCTATATTATGGCCAAAAATCTGGGCCACGAAGGAGTGCTGACCTCCAGCACCGTGGTGGCAACCACCTTCTTAAGCTCCGTGACCCTGACTGTGTTTTTGTTTGTACTGCGCGGGATGAATTTGGTGTAGATGCCTATAAAGAAAGAGCTAATTTATCTGCAGGCATCTTCTGCCCTGCAATAAACATGATCAACACACTTCCAAATAATAATTTATTAGGTCGTAAAACTCTTCCTTGTCAAAATAACGATATCCTACATAGTTTACATATTGCCTTTGCATAGTATATCGGGCTTGACCGTCTCTACCAATCAACTCATATTCACCATTAACATAAGTTACTTTAATCACTCGATCGTTAACATATACTCCTCTTGGATCGCCTACATGTTTATAACAAGTTATTTGATTAAACTTATCCAAAAATAAATCTATATCCTCAATCTCCCCTCTTACTTCTTGTCTGTTCAAACCTTGTTCATCCTCTTCTCCAACTATAACAATCTCAATTTTACTAACCTCTGATTGGTCATACATAAAGTTATATTGTACTTCCTTTTTGCTGCATCCTGAAACAAACAATGATATCAGTAAGCAATATATGCACAACATGTTCTTCCTCATATCACTCATCTCCTAATCCCAAATATAATTTTAGCAACTCCCAATAATCATTTCCTTGCCATGGGATACTAGTAGTGGTCACATTCCCTGCAATGGAAGTGATTAGGACATTACCAAATTCCCGCTAACAATATGTATCTACTTATTATTTTTCAAAAACTTTCGCCTTAAGAAATGAGGTCAAAAGTAAAAGAGCAAACATAACATAACCCAAAATCAGTATTCGATTATAAGCATTGTCAAATCCTATTTCAGATAATATTTTCTCCACTTTACCTATCCCTATAATTTCGCACATTGTCCCGCTTATTGCTACTATACCCCCTATGCACAATGAAATAATCTGAACACTATTTGTTATTTTTGAAAAAATTTCAATCATTCCTAAATATGTCCCCTTTCATCCGTATAGGTATTTTGATTGTTTTTATCTCTCCAATATCGCTTTAAT
>JAZQFO010000202.1:0-14371 GCA_045539535.1 Acetatifactor sp. | reverse complement strand
TGCTATTTTGGTGCGGCACTTCGCATAGAGGGTGTGGAAGCCCTTTTGGATGGTGTTGAGAAATATGGTCTTCAGCCGGAGTATAAGGATGCTTTCGGTGCAAGAGTATTTAAGATTTCCAGAGATTTTGCAGGTAACAGACTGACCCATCTGAAGGTGACCGGAGGAAGTCTTAAGGTAAGGATGGTGGTGGACAATCAGGGCAGTGCTGCCTCAAAGGAGGAGTTGTGGCAGGAAAAGGTCAACCAGCTTCGCATCTATAACGGTGCCGGATTTGAGGCAGTGGATGAGGTATGCGCAGGCGGAATTTGTGCGGTGACAGGACTGACCTATACCCATGCCGGACAGGGACTTGGTGTAGAGTGTGCAAGCGAGATTCCTATGCTTGAGCCGGTGCTTAGTTATCGGCTTCATCTGCAGGAGGATGCAGACCCGGTAAAGGTCTTGGGTCAGCTTCGCCAGCTGGAGGAGGAAGAACCTCTTTTGCATATTGCCTGGCAGGAGTCCACTAAGGAAATTCATGTACGGGTGATGGGGGAAGTCCAGATAGAAATTCTGAAAAACATGATACAGGAGCGTTTTGGTCTGGAAGTGGAATTTGGCACGGGAAGCATTGTGTACAAGGAGACCATTGCAAATCGTTCCATCGGAATCGGGCATTTTGAGCCTCTGCGCCATTATGCAGAAACCCAGCTTTTGTTGGAGCCGGGAGAGCGGGGCAGCGGATTGCAGTTTGCCAGCCTGTGCAGCGAGGATGTGCTGGATAAAAACTGGCAGCGATTGATTATGACCCATCTGGAGGAGCGTGTGCATGTAGGTGTGCTTACGGGGTCTCCGGTAACGGATTTGCGGGTGCTTTTGGTGGGCGGAAGGGCCCATGCCAAGCACACGGAGGGTGGCGATTTCAGGCAGGCGACTTATCGTGCCATGCGCCATGGTCTTAGGTGTGCGCAGAGTGTTTTGCTGGAACCGGTTTTTGCATTTGTATTGGAGCTGCCCACGGAATATCTGGGCAGAGCCATGTCGGACGTGCAGCGTATGTACGGAAGTTTTGAATCACCGTTGACAGAAGGGGAGCGCAGCGTGCTGCGGGGCAGAGCTCCGGTGGCAACCTTTGGCGATTATCAGAGGGAGGTCAATTCTTACACCCATGGAGAGGGACATCTGTCCTGTGTCTTGGACGGATATGAGCTCTGTCATAATGCAGAGGAAGTGATAGCGGCATATGCCTATGACCCGGAGGCGGATTTGTCTAATCCCACAGGGTCTGTTTTCTGTGCCCATGGCGCCGGGTTTGTGGTGGATTGGGACCAGGTGGCGGACTATGCCCATGTGGAGCTTCCCGGGCAGATTAGAAGGCTTGTGGAAGGGCCTGTGGAGGGCGCCGGTATCGAGGGCACGGATAATCTGAGTGGGGCAGGCTCCTTGGCAGGAGGCGGTGGGGCAGGTCAAGGTATGTCCGATGCAACAGGCAATCGTGTCAGTCAGACCAAGTCCTCCGGAGAGGAACGCTTCATTTCCCACGAGGAAATTGACGCTATTTTCCGCCAGACTTATGGAGGACATGAGCAGGATAAAAGACGCAAGCGCCGCTACCATGTCAGTCGCAGGGATGTGTATGAAAGCCAGAAGAAAAGTGCGGGTCAGGCAGCTTATTCCGCGGCTTCCCGCTATACGAAGTCAGGTGAGAAAAAGGAAGACTGTCTTTTGGTGGACGGTTATAATATTATTTTTGCCTGGGAGGAATTAAGAGAGCTTGCTAAGGTGAACATCGACAGTGCCAGAGACAGGCTTATGGATATCATGAGCAATTATCAAGGAACTTTGGGAGGACTTCTCATTCTGGTGTTTGATGCCTACAAGGTAAAGGGTGGTCCGGGCAGTGTGCTGAAATACCACAATATTCATGTGGTCTACACCAAGGAAGCAGAGACTGCTGATCAATACATTGAAAAAACGGTTCATGAAATGGCGTCCAAGTACCGGATTACCGTGGCCACTTCTGATGCATTGGAGCAGAGGATTGTATTTGGTGCCGGGGCTATGAGAATGTCAGCGGCAGGACTTTTGGAGGCTGTGGAAAATGCAGCCAAGGAGTTGAGGGAAGGATATATGAGTTGACTTACACTTTCTGATATGATAGTATATTCCTCGAGATGTAGTAATTAAAACTATGTATTGAAGAATATACTAAAATACGTCAAAGAGACAAGTGTAAGGAGCGTTGGATATGGCAGAGCAGTTTATAATCAGTTGTTGTTCAACTGCGGATATGACAAAAGAGCATTTTGCGGCCAGAGATATAAAGTATATTTGCTTTCATTATCAGTTGGATGGCAAGGATTACGCAGATGATTTGGGAGTGAGTATTTCCTTTCCGGATTTCTATAAAGCTATGGCAAATGGAGCGGAAACCAAGACTTCTCAGGTGAATGCGCAGGAGTATGAGCAGTATTTTGAGGGATTTTTGAAGGAAGGAAAGGATATTTTGCATCTGAGCCTGTCTTCAGGGATTTCCGGCAGTGTGAACTCTGCCAATATTGCCAGAGATACTTTGCAGGAGAGGTATCCTAACCGTAAAATTTATGTTGTAGATTCGCTGGCGGCTTCTTCGGGCTTTGGTCTGCTGATGGATAAGGTAGCAGATTTGCGTGATGAAGGGAAAACCATCGATGAGCTTTATGAATGGGTGAACCAGGCAAAGCTGCATCTGCACCATTGGTTCTTTTCTACGGATTTAACCTTTTTTGTAAAGGGCGGAAGAGTCAGCAAGACGGCCGGATTTGTAGGAAATATTTTGGATATTTGTCCTCTTTTGAATGTAAATGATCTGGGTCAGTTGATTCCCCGATTTAAAATTCGCGGCAAGAAGCGTGTGATTCGTGAGATGGTAAAACAGATGGAGTTGTACGCCCAGGATGGCTATGATTATAGCGAAAAGTGCTTTTTGTCCCATTCTGCCTGTTATGAGGATGCTGCCTGCGTGGCACAGCTGGTAGAGGAAAAGTTTCCGAAGCTGAAGGGGAAAGTGGAAATTTTTGATATTGGCACTACCATTGGAAGTCATACCGGCCCCGGAACAGTGGCATTGTTTTTCTGGGGAGCTAAGAGAGAAAGATAGTATTTTTTAGCAAAATAAGCAGAATATATTTAGGATTAGAACAAGCCCCACAGGATTGCACTGGGGGCTTGTTTGTGGTATGATAGATAGTTGGAGGATAATGCCATGATATATAATTTGATGAATAGTGAAGGGGGCAGTTTGCTTGCCCTGATTGGAGTATTATTTGCATTTGGAGGAACCTGGCTTGCCACGGCCAAATTAAGTCCCTATCTGCCCAAGGACGGGGGAAGAGATTTTGCCCATGACGGCAAGCTGTCTGCGGGAAAGCCCAGAGGGGCGGGGATTATATTTGTGCTGGTATTTGTAGCTTCCGTGCTTTTGTTTATACCTATCAAGCCGGAGCTGGTAATTTATATGATCCTGATTACCATCTGTATGATGACCGGTTTTCTCGACGATGCGGCCAAGACACCTTGGGGCGAGTACAAAAAGGGCTTCTTGGATTTGTGTGTGGCGGCAATGGTGGCCATGACCTTTTTGAAGTACAACTCTGCTGTGGTGGAGCTGGCATTCTTCGATGTGAAGTTTGTGCTTCATCCGGTGGTGTTTGCCCTGCTTACCATTGTGCTGGTGTGGGCTTCCGTGAATGTGACTAACTGCGCCGATGGTGTGGACGGGCTCTCTGGTACCCTGACCATTGTAACGCTTGGAACCATTTATGTGATTAATCAGTTGAAGGACAAGCCTGATTTTTCCTATGCGATTCTGTTGTTCATTGTGTGTTTGTTGGGATATCTTTGGTTTAATGCAACGCCCAGCAAGCTGATGATGGGTGATGCGGGAAGCCGTGCCATGGGCCTGGTGATTAGTATTGCGATTTTAAAGACCGGCTGCCCGGTGCTTTATATTCCGGTGGCCATTGTACTCATTTTGGACGGTGGTCTGGGACTTGTGAAGGTGGCCCTGATTCGTTTCTTGAAGATTCATATTTTGAAAAACACCAGAACGCCTCTGCATGACCATGTGAGAAAGGTGTGGGACTGGTCCAACACCCAGACAGTGTATCGTTTTGCAATTATCCAGGTGATTGTGTCCGCAGCAACTATTTATCTGATTCAGATGTAATAGATGCGTTTAGAACCGGGAGACCCCGGAAAGGAGTAGAACATGTATGATCAGTTGACACCCAGCGACATCAAAAAGATGGAAGAGGAGATTGAGTACCGCAAGCTTGTGGTGCGTCCCAAGGCGCTGGAGGATGTAAAGGAAGCCCGTTCTCACGGAGATTTGAGTGAGAATTTTGAATATTATGCGGCCAAAAAATTTAAGAACCAGAATGAGAGCCGCATCCGTTATCTGGACAGAATGATTCGCACGGCAAGAGTGATTTCTGAGGACTCGGCAGAGGATGAGGTAGGTATGAATAATACCGTAACTGTGGAGTTTTTGGATGACGGCACCCGGGAGATTTACAAGATTGTGACCACTGTGCGAAGCAATTCCCTGGCGGGAATGATTACCAACGAGTCGCCTTTAGGTAAGGCGCTTCTTGGTAAAAAGGTGGGGGAAGTAGCCCATGTGCAGGTAAATGACACGGTTGGGTATGATGTGAAAATCATCAAAATCGAAAATACCGACGGCGATGAGGATAAGATAAGGAGTTTTTAGATGAAGAAATATCTGTTGTTTGATTTGGATGGAACCTTGACGGACCCGGGGGTGGGGATTACTACCTGTGTACAGTATGCCCTGCAGTCCTTCGGTATTGAGGAGCCGGACTTGAATAAGCTGACGCCTTTTATCGGTCCGCCTCTTAAGGAGAGCTTCAAGGAATTCTATAACATGGATGATGAGCAGGCGGAGACTGCTGTTGAGAAGTACAGAGAGCGTTTTCAGGATACCGGTATTTTTGAAAATGAAGTGTATAAAGGGATTCCGGAGATGCTTAGGCTTTTGCAGTCTAAAGGCTTTTATCTGGCTGTGGCGTCCTCTAAGCCTACGGTGTACGTGGAGCGCATTCTGGAGCATTTTAATCTGCGTAAGTATTTTTGCGTAGTGGTGGGAAGTGAGTTGGACGGCACACGCGTCAATAAGGACGAGGTGGTGAAGGAGGCGTTAAATCGTCTGTTTTCCTACAAGCCCATTCAGTACAGTCAGGTGTATATGATTGGCGACCGTAAATTTGATGTAGAGGGTGCCAAGGCACTGGGGGTGGAAAGTGTAGGTGTCACCTACGGCTATGGTGATATTGAGGAGCTAAAAAGCGCCAAGGCAGATTATATTGTGCGCAGCGTAGAGGAGCTTCAGAAGTTTCTCATGCGCGGCGTAGAGGAGGAAAAACAGCAGGAAGAGGGTCAGAAGAAGGGAATCAGCTTCCAGAAAATCTGGGTGATGCTGTTCTACTTCCTGATGTTTATGTTGATGCGCAGTGTGGCTATGTATGCGGTGGATTATGTCTGTGTACAAATGTGGGATATGAAGCTGCCTGCAGCGGTGGATTCCTTCCTGTTTGTCCGAGATGAGGCTATGTGGGAGAATGGTGCCAATTTTGCCTTTACCGGCAATCAGGGTGTATTGAAATCCATGATCGGATTCCTGGCGGCATTTCTTTTTATCCGCAAGGACGCTTTACACGTGATTAACACCATTGCAGAAGAGAACAAATTAAGATATTTGCGCAAGGAAAGCAAGGCAAGCTATCTGCTGTTGGCAGGAGCTACCCTGGGCGCGTCAATCGGCCTGAATCTGGCGTTGGAGCTGGCAGGTGTGGTTGATAAATCCGCGGCTTATCAGGCAGTGGTGGAGGACCAGTATTCAGCGAATTTCCTGCTTGGCCTGATTGCGCTGGGCGTGGTTTCACCTATTGTGGAGGAATTTTTGTTCAGAGGTATTATTCATAATCTTTTGAAACGGGTTATGAGTGTGAAGGTGGCTCTTGTGTTCTCCTCCGCAGTGTTTGGATTGTATCATATGAATTTTGTGCAGGGCATGTATGCATTTCTGATGGGATGTCTGATTGCCTATGCCTATGAATATTTTGGAGACTTTAAGATGGCTGTGGTTGTACATGTGGCAGCAAATGTGCTGGTGTACTGCCTGACCTATACGCCTATTGTGTCCACCGGTTTTGTGAGCTGGCCGGTATGCCTGGTGTTTGCAGCGCTGGCAGCGGGATGTCTTTGGACCATGGGAAAGAGAAAGGATGCTTTTTAAGCAGGAGATACAATGAAGGTTGTAGCGTATTTGCAGAAGATAAAACTGGATTATAGAAGAGTGATTGCCGGATTTGTGTTTTTGTGCCTGGAGTTGTGCTTCTTTTTTGGTAGCGGAGCATTGTTGGAAGATGAGACAAATATGCTTTTCGGTGAGGGAGCATGGAACGTGGCCTTAACCGATGAAGCTTCTCAGATTACCCAGGAATTTGTGCCCTCTCACAGCCAGTTAAAATCTGTAAGTTTTTGTATGAATATGACCGGTCTTACCGGATGGGACAATATAGTGACCGTTTCTGTCGTAGACGAGGACAATGAGATTCTTTTTGAAAAGAGCATGAGCATTCAGGAGATGGAGGATGGTGCCTTCACGGAAGTGGAGATGAATCTGGATGTTTCTGTGTTTGACAGTTATTATCTGTGTATTGCAAGCACGGCGTCCTCCACAGGGGGATATCCCGGCGTGGCGGTGTGCAGTACAGAGTATGAGTTGCCGGAAAGCAGAAGTCTGATGCATGAGGAAGTGTTGCAGGGGGCTCACCTTGTAAGCCGCTATCAATACGTGGATGCTTTGACTGTTTCAAGGGCGGTTAAGGCTGTGATTTTGTGCCTGATTACTGCTGCAGTGATTATATTTGGACTGCCTCAAAACAAGTATGTAAGGAGAGCAGCAGGGGTGCTGATTATTCTTGCGGCACCATTGATTTTAGGAAAACGGTTGGAGCTGTTAAATCAAAATACCATGTTCTATCTTCCTATTGCGATGAAGTGGAATTTGGGTATTATGTATGCGCTGGAATTGATACTTCTTTTGGCCACACATTCTACTGCAATAAGCATTGCAGTTTCTAATTTGTTTTTGACGTTATTGTATTCTGCCAATTATTTTATGCTGATGTATCGGGGCACGTCCTTGCGAATGAATGACTTTACAGCAATAGGAACGGCAGCAGGTGTAGTGAGCGATTATGATTTTACTCCTAACAGTCATCTGGCATATATATGGGCCATTGCACTGTTTATTATTGTTTTGGGTATACACACGAGGCTTGTTCAGGAAGAGGACAAGGAAAAACGTACGGTTCGGGTGGCTGTTTCTTATATAGTGACCTCGATTATTGCAATTGCAGTGACAATTTATGGCGGAAATAAGCTCCTGTGTACAGATTATTTGAATGAAAAAGGATTTGCAGATAAGGATCTTACAGGATTTGAACATGAACTAATCTATTCCACTAACGGCTATTTGGTGGGAACCTGTATTGAAATCAAAAATTCCCGCGTAGTGAAGCCGGAAGGTTATTCTGCGGAAACAGTGGAAGCTGTTTTGGCTACGGCAAAAAAAGAGCAGAAGGCGGTGGAGGAGCTTCCTCATGTAATCTTAATTATGAACGAAAGCTTATCAGACATTCGCACATTGGCAGATGTGGAACTGAATGAGGAGAATATGCCTTTTCTGCGTTCCATGGAGGAAAATACTATAAAGGGTTATGTAAATGCCTCCACTTTTGGAGGGGGCACGGCCAATGCGGAGTTTGAGGTTTTCACCGGGTGTAGTATGGCATTTTTGCCGGTAAATTACTATCCGTACCAGCAGGCTCTGCGCAAGCCGGTAAATTCTATGGTGAGTCAGATGAAAAATGCAGGCTACACCACCGTGGCTATGCATCCGGAGCAGCCAAGTAACTGGAACCGGAAAAATGTATATCAATATTTGGGCTTTGACCAAATGTATTTTAAACAGGATTTTGATGGTGCTGATGTGATTCACAGCGGTGTATCCGATGCAGAAACCTATAATCGAATCATAGAGCTGTATGAGAACCGCGGGGAAGAAGAGAAGCTTTTCGTATTTGATTTGACAATGCAGAATCATGGCGGGTATGAGCAAAGTGATGAGCCGGATCAGATTAGGGCACTGAATCTGAATGAGCCTCAAATTGATGAATATTTGTCGCTGGTCAAAATATCGGATGATGCCTTTAAGGACCTGGTGGAATATTTTGAAAAGCAGGATGAGAAGGTAATTATCTGTATGTTCGGAGATCACCAGCCTTGGATTTTCGACTTGATTGTGGATGAGGCAATGGTGGATGGAAATGCGCCATCGGAGCGTATGATGAACAAATACAGGACGCCTTTTGTTATATGGGCCAACTATGATATAGAGGAGGCTCAAGATATGGACATCAGTATGAATTATCTGGGAGGTCTGTTAATGGACACTGCCGGAGTTTTCAAGTCACCTTATTTTTGTTATTTGGATGATTTGAGAGAGGATTATCCCATAGTGACAATTAACGGATATGTGGATAATGAGGGCAATTACAACGGTTGGAGCAAGGAAGGTGCTGAATTTTTGGAGTATCGAATGATACAATACAATTACTTGTTTGATAAAGATACCGTTGAATGGGGGTATTGATGAATGAAGTTTTCTGTCATTGTGGTTGCGTTAAATCCGGGAGAGAAATTAAAAGAGACAATTGACAGTATTTTAACTCAGACCTATAAGGATTATGAGATTGTGGTAAAGGACGGAGGCAGCAAGGATGGCTCTGTAGAAGGTTTACCCGAAGATGATCGGATTCGGTTGTATGTGGAGAAGGATACCGGCATTTACGATGCAATGAATCAGGCAGTTACAAAGGCAAAGGGAGAATTTATTCTGTTTTTGAACTGCGGAGATACGTTTTTTGATGAAAGGGTATTGGAGCGTGCAGCGGCTTGTGTGGAAGACAATCAGGGTGAGCAGCCGCTTGTGGTATATGGAGACACCTATGGAGCCAAAAATGATGTTATGATTGCAGCTCCGGGCAAGATTGACGGATTTGCATGTTATCGGAATATTCCTTGTCATCAGTCCTGTTTTTATGAGGCGAGGTTGTGTAAGGAGAAGCCTTATGTGCCGGAGTATCGTATTCGTGCGGACTATGATCATTTTCTTTGGTGTTTCTATAAAGCCGGTGCCAAAATGGTACACATGGGAGGTGCGGTGGCATCCTATGAGGGCGGCGGATACTCTGAGAGCAAAGAGAATCTTAAGCGCGACAAAGAAGAACATCGCTTGATTACCGAAAGCTATATGGAGGCAAAGGAGCTTGCAGGATATCGGAGGACAATGATGCTTACACTGGCTCCTGTTCGCAGTATCCTAGCGGAAAATAAGTTGACGTCCTGGGCCTATCATTGGTTGAAGGACCGTATTTATCATCATAAGTTCAGCATAATTTTGGGACTGATCTTTTTGGTGGCAGAGCTTTTCTTATTTTTGGGAACAGGCGTGCTAAAGGGTGAAGTGGTAAGCAGCTTGACCGGCGCAGACTCATGGTCTGAGACTTTCAGTTCAGAGAAAACAAGTTTTAGTCAGGAATTTACGCCTCAATATGCAAATCTTCAGACGATTAAGTTTATTATGAACACAGAGCATATGGCATCTAAGAAAGGTGCGGTTTCTGTGGAGGTGGCGACTGACAATGAAGAGATTTTGTTTCAGAGGAATCTGGAGATGTCGGAGATTAAAAATGGAGGATTTACGGAAGTAGATGTAAACCTTCAGCTTTCTCCCGGAGAAAATTATTATCTTACGCTTGAGAGTAAAACTTCTGAATCTGATGAATATCCCGTGGTTATCGTCTGTGGTAAGGAACAGGGGCTTGGGGAAAACAAGAAGCTTGTAAATCAAGAGGAAATGCAGGGTGTTCAACTGGTAAACGGATATGTATATGCGGATGCAGTTCCTTTTTCTAAAGTTGTAAAAGTATTGTTCATATGTATATTGACATCTTTAGGTATTATGTTCGGGTTGCCGGACAACAGAATGTTTCGCAGAATTGTTGCGTTTGTACTGATGTTTATTGTACCGTATGTACTGGGAAGCCGTTTAGAGCTGTTAAGTTATAATCCTGCTTTTTATCTGCCTATGTCCATGAAATGGAATGTATTACTGATGTATGCCGCAGAGATTTTGGTGTTGTTGATCACTCATTCTCCGGGGCTTAGTGTGGTGCTTGTAGGTACAGTGTTAACTGTTTTGTATTCCGCAAATTATTTTACATTGATGTATCGCGGAACATCACTTCGATTGAGTGATTTGACGGCAATTCGAACCGCTGCGGGTGTAGTGGATGATTATAGTCTGGTTCCCAATTCCCATATGGCTATGGCGTGGGGGCTGATGGTGCTGTTTGCTGTATATGCTATCTGTGCTATGGGTGGCCAAAAAGCTGCATCTAAAAAAGGAAAGTTATGGATTCGAGGGGCTTCATATGTGTTTACCATTGGGCTTGCTGCAGTGATTGCAGTTTGCGGAGGCCGCAAGCTTTTTTATACGGATTACCTGAATGATATTGGATTTGCAGACAAGGAATATAACGGAGTAAATTATGAGCTGATTTATTCTTACAATGGTTTCCTGGTGGGCTCTTGTGTGGAAATCGGTAATTCCAGAATCGTGGAGCCTGAGCAATATTCTGTGGAGGAAGCGGAAAGACTTCTTGAGAACTATGCAGAGCAGAAAGAAGCTGAAGAGGACCTGCCTCATATTATTATGATCATGAATGAAAGCCTGGCAGATTTGCAGGCGGTGGCTGATGTGGAAACCAATCAGGACCCCATGCCGTTTATTCATTCATTGGAGGAAAATACCATTAAAGGATTCGCCAATGTATCTACCATCGGTGGTGGTACTGCCAATTCGGAGTTTGAAGTTTTTACCGGTTGCAGTATGGGCTTTTTCCCTACAAACTATTATCCCTATCTGCATACGCTAAGACAGCCGTCAGATTCTATGATTAGTCAAATGGAAATGTACGGTTACAGGACCATTGCCATGCATCCTGAAACCGGAGGTAATTGGAACCGTTCGGCGGTATACAAAAATCTGGGATTTGACCAGATGCTGTTTGGTGAGGACTTTGCAGGTGCAGAGAGGATACATCACGGGGTATCTGATGCGGAGACATACAATAAGATTATTGAGTTGTATGAAGGACGTAAACAGGGTGAGAAGCTGTTTGTATTTGATTTGACCATGCAGAATCACGGAGGATATAATTCTTCGGAGGAAGCAGATGCGGTAGTGGCAGCTGATTTGAATCATTCCCAGCTGGACGAGTACCTATCGTTGGTGAAAACATCAGATGCGGCATTTGAAGAGTTGGTTGCATATTTTAAGGACCAGGACGAGAAGGTTATTGTGTGCATATTTGGTGATCACCAGCCGTGGATTTTTGATGATGTGGTAGAGCAACATGTATTGCCGGGGGCAGATGCTACAGATGTATTTATGAATAAGTATCGGACACCTTTTGTTATTTGGGCAAATTATGATATCCGGGAAGCAGACGGCTACGATGTGAGCTTGAACTATTTTGGGGGTATGGTGATGAAGACTGCCGGCATACCGCTTTCCCCGTATTTTGCTTATTTAGACAGTCTGCGTGAAGAATATCCTATCATTACCAAAAATGGATATGTGGATCGTGAAGGTGTGTATCATCAGTGGAGCGGAGAAGACACGGAATTTGCAGAGTATCGGATACTGCAGTATAATTATTTGTATGACCGGAATGTGGTAGAGTGGGGATATTAGTGAAACAAATGCTTGTGCATTGCAGAGGGAATATCTATGAGTAAAAAGGAGATGCCTAAGAAAATCACTATCATATTGAAAATGATATTATTATGGCTTGCATTATTGGTCGGGGTGTTATACTTGGGCTATCATGCAACCGGTGAAGCATTTTCAATGGTATGGATTGATTTGCTTAGCAGTTTTGAAGACTGTCCGCAAGTTCTTCTCTATTGTAAAAATAAGTGGCTTATGATATCCGCTGTGTTTGTGGTTTTAACGGTTTTTATCGGAATCACGGACGAAGTGCAGTGGAAAACAATTTTTTCCCGCAGGCAGATTGTATTGACGCCTGCTACACGGTGGATACATACGATTACGAAGCTGGGCATGTGTTTTTCTGTGGTATTTATTGCAGGTTTGTCTTATTTGGCCCTGAGTCCTACCTTCAAGCTGATGACAACACAGCATTGGGAGCAGGACAGATTGATTGCTCATGCATGTGGTGGTATAGATAACACTGTATATACCAACAGTTATGAGGCATTTGAATTAAGCTATGAACAGGGAATGCGTACAATAGAAGTTGATTTTATGCTCACTGCAGATGACAAGCTTGTATGCTGTCATGATTGGGAGAGGGCATTGAGCAGCAGCTATAAAGAAGGTCATGTTTATACAGAAGAGGAGTTTTTAAATATAAAAATATATGATAAATATACTCCTTTGTCTGTGGATATGCTGTTTGAACTGATGAAAAAGTATGATGATATATGGATTGTGACGGATACCAAAGAGACCGAAAAGGAAGAAATACAGAAGGAGTTTCGTTTTTTGCTGGAAAGGGCAGAGGCTACACAGTCCATGGAGGTATTGGATCGCTTTGTAGTGCAGCTCTACAACCTTGAAATGTATGATGCGGTGGAGGAGATTTATTCTTTTCCGTCCTATATTTTGACACTTTATGAGATGGGACCTTTAACGGCAGAGAATCATACTTTTATTGGCAGATATTGCAGACAAAGAGGAATAGAGACCATAACGATGCCTCATGAATGGGCTAATCCGGATCATGTGGGGATGGTGGAAAAATATGGGATAGATATCTATGTCCATACTGTAAATGATATGGATAAAGTAGAAGAAATGCAGAGTATAGGTGTGAAAGGATTTTATACGGATTATATTACACCTGATTTGATGGTTGGAGAATAAAAGCTACTGTGAAAGTAAGGACGAGGATGATACAATGACACAAGTGCCTAAGAGTAGAAAACAGAATCTGGAAGAGCTTCGCTGTCTTGCAATGATGATGGTGGTGGTGCTGCATTTTCTTGGAAAAGGAAATATCCTGGGTGATGTAAGCCAGCCGGGTATGAGTACAGTTGGAATGGCAGCGTGGGTGTTGGAAGCCTTTTGTATTGTGGCAGTAAATGTCTATATGCTAATCAGTGGGTATTTCCTGTGCGAGTCATCTTTCAAGTTAAACCGTCTTTTAACAATTTATTTGCAGCTGTGGATGTATTCTGTGGGTGTGGGAATTGTGGCTGTTTTGACCGGAATCACGCCTGCGGAAGAAATTAATACGCATTATTTTTTGAGTCTGTTATTTCCGGTTTCCATGGGGCATTATTGGTTTATGACTGCGTATGTGTTTTTATATCTCTTGCTGCCCATTATTGGAATTGCGGTAAAAAACATGTCCCAAAAGCAGTTAAAACTAGCTTTAATATTGCTGGTAGGAGCATTTTGTGTACTCAAATCGGTGTTGCCTTTTCGATTGGAGGAGGATGGAAAAGGCTATGGCGTGATATGGTACCTATGTGTATTTATGGTGGCAGCATACATCCGTAAATATGGTATTGGTATTCTGAAGAAGCGTATGAATTGTCTGTTGCTTTATGTGGGCGGATGTCTGCTGGCATTGGCAGAGATGTTTGCATTCCGTTATATTTATCTGCATCAGGGCAGCTTGGGACTGATTTTGAAAATCAGTTTTGAATATAATCATTTCTGGGTGCTGATGGCGTCAGTAGGTCTGTTTGGATTGTTTTTACATGCTAAGGGAGAAGGCATTGTGGGAAATGTGGCGGCTAAGCTTGGGCCCTATGTGCTGGGCGTGTATCTTCTGCATGAGAATATCGGTGTGCGGTATGGCTGGCAGAAGTTGTTTGGCGCGGAGCAGATAGGCACGGTGCCTGAGCTTTTGGTAAAGACGGGTGTAGCAGTAATTTGCGTATTCATAACAGGCGTTATTGTTGAGTTTATCAGAAGCTCTGTTGTGAAGGGACTTGGCAAGTTGCTTTTAAAGTTGAAAGTGTGGATGAAATTTACAGAATGGCTGGATGAGGTAAATCAGTTGTTTGTAGCAAAATAAAATGCTGGAGGATTCATGGAGAAAAGTACAGGTGCTCAAAATGAGAAGACCGGAAAAGTGAATACAGGAGTTAGAAAAAACGGAACCTGGTGGGAGCCGGTTTTGTGGGTGTTTTTATTCTGGTATCCTCTGCGTCATATTCATTG
>JAZQFO010000201.1:0-3221 GCA_045539535.1 Acetatifactor sp. | reverse complement strand
TCAGTCTGGTCCTGTATTGATCCCCTTCCGGTGTCAGAAATACCTGGTTCTTATCCTTCAGTCTTCTAAACGCCTTGCAGTGAATAATACGGTCTCTGTTGCGCTGAAAATCCGGTCGGATATCGCACTCCTCTTCCGGTCTTAAACGTCCTTTTGAATTCTTACTTTTGGCCGCATAGGGACTTAAGTGCTCCTCTTCCCACTGCTCCATGGTTTCTCTGATTGTCATATGTTTGCTCTCCTTTGCATTACGCAGGTGTCAAACCTCTCCAAATCGTCCTAATATTAATATTCTGCGTCAAACTTATAATTCCTTTTTTTATCTGCAAATTTCAAACACAAACTCTGCATTCTTGTCCATGGCCTCGTTTGCAGTCCTGAAAGGCGCCATCTGGAACACGTGCCACATGCCCTTAAACACCTCCAAATGCGCCGATACATCATCCCGAATCAGATTCTGGTACAGGCGTTTGGAATCACTCAATAAAATCTCATTGCTTCCCACCTGAATATAGGTAGGGGGGAAGCCTTTAAAGTCACCAAAAAGCGGAGACACATAAGGATTCTCCAAATCCTGTCCATCCGCATAAGCCGTTACAATCCGGTCAATATATTCCCGGTCCAAAACCGGATCTGCTGTAGCTTTCGTCTCATAAGATTTACCGGAAGCTGTCAGGTCTGTCCACGGCGACATAAGAATCAGTCCTCTGGGCAAAAATCTTCCCTCTTCCTTCAGCTTTAAAGTAAGGGCCAGCGCCAGATTTCCGCCTGCAGAGTCACCTGCCACAATCACATCTCTTGCACCGTATCCCATAAGCATCAGATGGTTCCAGGCTTTCATGGCATCCTGAAGCGCCGCCGGATAGGGATTCTCCGGTGCCAATCTGTAATCAAAACAAAACACATCCATGGAGGTAGAATCTGCCAATTTGCCGGTAAGTGTCCTGGCATAGAGTGGACTTCCTGTGGAATATCCCCCTCCATGACAATACAAAATAACATGCTCCTTCATGTATGGTCTGTTCGGGCGAATCCACTCAGCCTCCATTTCATCCACCATTACAGGCTGAAACACCACAGCCTTAGAGTTGCCAAAAATACTGCCCAGGTTGTCCTGAGACTGTCTTTGTTTGCCCAAATCATCCGTCTCCACCAAATTGTGAAGCCTACGCACCAGCTGCATCAGATTTTGGTTGCGGTTCTGTGCTTTATCCTGACCTCTTTTGTTTTTCATAGACACTCCTCTATACTCTTAAAAATGTAATCTTCTGCGCACTGCACTACGCAAACGTCTACGGGATAACATGGTAATAATAATAATTGCCAAAATGGTACAAACGGTCATTACCACAGCAGACCATCCGGGCATTATTTCGCCGCGGATATACCTGTCAATAAGGCATTCCACGCCTACACACAGGATTCCCACAGCCAAATTAATATAAAGCGAAACAGTCAAAAAGGACCTGGGCATTTTCTTAATTACGAAGGCCAATATCTCGAACACTACCGTAACAAACATTACCAGCGGCAATCCAAGACCGAAGCACCAGCCGAAAGAATCCACCATGTGCGCCAGCATATACAAATAAAGTGAAACTGCTAAGCCATCCAAAAAGAGCGATGAATACACGGACAACTTCTGCCAGATTACCAGCGGCACCATAGATACCCACAAAATAACGCATACACCGATTACAGCCAAAGACCATCTGGTCGCCGGAAATACAAACACATTCAGCAATCCGCAGGTTACCGCTGTTGCCACCACAAAAGCAGAAAGCAGAATTGCAAAATCATTCCGATTTACCCGCTCTACCGCACCCTTTTCCCTGGGAAAAGGCGTGGCATACTCCTGCTCCATATCCCGTCCGGGATGAATCACCGGCGTATTGCAAAGCACACATTTCTTGGCAGAGTCATCCAGCTCCACTCCGCAATTTACACAATATGACATATTAATTCTCCCTGTTACTCTCAATCTTTACATGAATACCGTCCTGCACCAATTTGCGGAAGAAATACCGCTCCACATCCGCCTCCACAATACCACTGGTAAAATTAACCGTTAAAGTATCTTCAAAGCTGATAATCGCACAGTTGGTACGGTTGGAAAATGGCTGACCCATATAAATATCAAACCGCTCAATATATTTCTTCATCCCCTCCGGCACCGGTATAGCTCCCATATTGGTAAGTCCCGCCGAAGAGTTGCGATCCTGCACCCTTGCATAAAAAGACTTTACCGTAAAATCCTTAATAAACAACGGCACAACACGAATCAATGGATGACTCTGTGTCCTTGCATTGGTTGTAATATCCCCCTTCAGAAGCTTTTCATTAATGTAGTAACGCATATAATTGTGCACATGAACCACAATCTCCTCAAAGGTATAGTCACCCAATCTGGGATCAACCCCCGGATAAATCATGGTAATAAAATTTCTAAGGGTCTTAGATGGAAAGAAACGCCTCAAATTCACAGGCATTGCAATTTTTACCGGACGAAGTCTCCTGCTGCCGGAAGCCATCTGTCTTTCCAGCAACGCATACAAAAGCACTGCATTCAGATACTCAGTAATGGTAGCATTATAACTCTTAGCCACCTTAATTACCTCTGAGGTAGACATAATACCGTCAATAATATTTAACGTATAGAAGGGCTCTTTGGTACCGTGAACATGATACGCCTTCTCCTGAGGTCTGGGCGGGCATACCCGGGCATTGGCATACTTCATATAGGCATCTTCAAGCTCCTGCGGTTCCGGAGACGCATCAATATCCAGTACAAAGTCCTGATTCTCGATATCCTTATGTCCCAAAAGCCGCAGATAAGTAGCCGTCAGCGTCTGAAGCACACACATACCGCCCGTACCATCTCCCAAGGAATGATGAGCCTCCAGGGCTATTCTGTTTTTATAATAATATACACGAATCAGATACCTGTTGTTAGCCTTAAAATACATGGGCTGACAAGGATTTTGTACATCCTCCTGCACAAAAGGTCCCGGCCTGTTATTGGGCTCTAAATAGCGCCAGAAAAGCCCCTTTCGAATGGCTGCCTTGTAAGTAGGGAATCTGGGCAAAGTCATATCCAACGCTTCTTGCAAAACCTTGGGATTGACCTCCTCCTTCAAAAGCACAGACAGACGATACACCGAAGAAAAATCCCTCCTCTGAAGTGTGGGATACACAATGGCAGACAAGTCCAGCTTATACCA
>JAZQFO010000200.1:0-34874 GCA_045539535.1 Acetatifactor sp. | reverse complement strand
CTCGGTACTATGGACGGTGCAAACGTTGAGATTGTGGAAGAGGTTGGCGAGGAGAATGCGTTTATTTTCGGTTTGTCCTCCGACGAAGTTATTCACTTCGAGCAGAACGGCGGCTACGATCCTATGCAGATTTTCAACAATGATCAGGATGTACGCAAGGTGCTGATGCAGCTGATTAACGGAACTTACTCTCAGGATACAGAGCTGTTCCGTCCTCTGTACAATTCCTTGCTGAATACCTTAAGTACCTCCAAGGCAGATACTTACTTTATTCTGAAGGACTTCCGTTCTTATGCAGAGGCTCAGAAACGTGTTGAAGCTGCATACAAGGATGAAGAGGGCTGGGCAAAGAGTGCAATCCTGAATGTGGCAAGCTGTGGTAAGTTTACTTCTGACAGAACCATCCAGCAGTACGTGGATGAAATCTGGCACTTAGATAAAGTGGTAATTAAGAAATAGTTACAATAATTATATGCCCGGGGTATAAGCTCCGGGCATGTACTATGTGGTAGTGGGGGAGTATTTTATGTGGTTGAGCAAAATTAGTTTTCGGGTAGCGGTAGTGCTGGCCGGATTGGTATTGACCGTGCCGGGATGTGAACAGCATTCGGAGTGGGAAAAACATATTACGGAAGAAGAGATTGTTATTCCGGGGGTGAAGGGAGAGTATGATTTATTCTACCTTACAGATACTCATGCGGTGATACGGCATGAATCAGACTCGGAAGAGATTGCCGCATATGCAACGCAAAGAGCAGCGGAATTTGTAAATGAAGAGGGTGTTTCTTCCAAACAGATTTTTTCTGATTGGATGGATTATGCAGCGGAGGAAGAGTTTGATGCGATACTTTTGGGCGGAGATATGATTGATTTTCCTTCCGATGCAAGTATGGATTATTTGGATGAGGAGTTGAATAAGCTTACTATGCCCTATCTATTTAATATGGGCAACCACGATTGGACCTATCCGTGGGAGTATATGACCGAAGTGGGAGAGCAGACCTATCGTCCTTTGTTTGAAGACTATACGGATGGGAAACCCTCCATTCATACATGGGAGACGGAGGATTTACTGGTAATTGCAGTGGACAACAGTTCGGAGCAGGTGCGTCCGGAGGTGCTGGAGACTTACGAACAGTTGCTTAAGACTAAGAAGCCGGTGATTGTTATGCTCCATGTTCCCCTCATCACAGATTCTGCACTAAGCCAATCTAAAAAGATATGGGGAGTTCCCATGGTGCTTGGAGGCGGCAATTATGGCGGCATCTATCCCAATGAAGATTCCCAGGTATTTATGGAACTGACTACAGCAAAGGACAGTCCGGTGGAACTGGTTTTGGCCGGTCATGTCCACTTCTACAATAAGGATTATATTGACGGTGAGAAACCTGTTTTGCAGATTATAGGCGATGCCGGGTTCCACGGAGGTGCAGTGAAGTTGCATATCAGTGGAGAGTAACCCGGGTGATTATACAAGGAGCAAAAATGGTTGAAAAGACGTATAAAACAAGGTTGGGAACTATTCATTATTGGATGAATAATAGTCTGGATGATAGTAAGGTGACATTGGTTTTTTTGCCCGGACTAACAGCAGATCACAGACTGTTCGACAAGCAAGTTCAATTTTTTAAGGATGAGTATAATGTATTTGTCTGGGATGCACCGGGACATGCATCATCATGGCCTTTTAAATTTACCTTTACGCTGTTTGATAAGGCGCAGTGGCTGAATGAAATTTTTATCAAAGAAGGTGTTACAAAGCCTGTTATTGTTGGACAGTCAATGGGAGGATATGTGGGACAGGTCTTTGCGGAATTATTTCCGGATAAATTGAAGGGATTTATTTCCATAGATTCTGCGCCTTTGCAAAGGAAATACGTTACCAAGGTTGAGCTGTGGCTGCTAAAAAGAATGGAACCTGTATATCGGTATTATCCGTGGAAATGGTTGTTGAAAACGGGAACAAATGGTGTAGCTACATCGAGGTATGGAAGAAAAATAATGCGTGACATAATGATGGTCTATGATGGGAATCAGAGGAGGTATGCAAAAATATCAGGCCATGGTTTTAGAATGTTGGCAGAAGCCATGGAGAAAGACCTACCCTATGAAATAAAGTGTCCGGCGTTATTAATTTGCGGGACAAAAGATCATGCAGGGTCATGTATCAGATATAATAAAGCGTGGCACAAAAGTACAGGAATTAAAATTGTATGGATTAAAGATGCAGGACATAATGCAAATACAGATAAACCAGAGGTGGTGAATCGTCTTATTATGCGATTCTTAGGGAAAATATAATATAACATTTTCTGCAAAAGAAGGCTAAATAAACCACACTTTACACCTTGCATATTGCTTCTCAATCCTATATAATAAAGGCTGGTGTCTTGACACCGGCCTTTTGTGTGTTACAAAAGAAGTCAATCTGTTAATTTATTCTGCAAGTCCAGGTTTGCCTATGGGGTCGAGCAAAGTGGGCATTTATCAACCCCATAGGCAAACCGAGACTTGGCGAAACAATAAGAGGAGGAACCACATGATTGAATTATTACAGGGTGGCGCCTATTTGGTAAACGGGACTGACATTATTCCCGAGGGACCTGAGGCAGCCGCAGCCATCAAGGCAAAAACAGGTAAAGAGGTAACCAAGGAAGCAGCTGCACAGAGCACTATGGCTTACGGTATTTTGAAGAGTCACAATACCTCCGGCAACATGGACAAGCTGAAAATCCGTTTTGATAAGCTGACCAGCCATGATATCACTTTCGTTGGTATCATTCAGACTGCAAGAGCATCAGGACTGCAGAAATTTCCTATGCCTTACGTTCTGACCAACTGCCACAACTCTCTGTGTGCGGTAGGTGGCACCATCAACGAGGATGACCACATGTTTGGTCTTTCCTGTGCAAAGAAATATGGTGGTGTTTATGTGCCTCCTCATCAGGCAGTTATTCATCAGTTTGCCAGAGAAATGCTGGCCGGCGGCGGTAAGATGATTCTGGGTTCTGACTCTCATACCCGTTATGGTGCACTTGGTACCATGGCAATGGGTGAGGGTGGTCCTGAGCTGGTTAAGCAGCTTTTGAATCAGACCTATGATATCAATATGCCCGGCGTTGTTGCAGTATATCTGAAGGGTGCACCTGTAATGGGTGTTGGTCCTCAGGACGTTGCTCTGGCTATTATCGGTGCAGTATTTAAAAATGGTTTTGTTAAAAATAAAGTAATGGAGTTCGTAGGACCCGGTGTGGCATCTCTGTCTGCTGACTTCCGTATTGGTATCGACGTAATGACCACTGAGACCACTTGTCTGTCCTCCATCTGGAAGACTGACGATGCAATCAAGGAGTTCTATGAGATTCATGGCCGTAAGGAGGAGTATGCAGAGCTGAATCCCGGTGAGGTTGCTTACTATGATGGTGTGATTGAGGTTGACCTTTCCAAGGTTCGTCCTATGATTGCTATGCCTTTCCATCCCAGCAATACCTATACCATCGAGGAGCTCAATGCAAATCTTCTGGATATTCTGGATGAGACCGAGAAGCGTGCATTGGTAAGCTTGGACGGTGCTGTAGAGTACTCCTTGAAGGATAAGGTAAGAAACGGCAAGTTCATGGTAGATCAGGGTATTATCGCAGGTTGTGCCGGCGGTGGTTTTGAAAATATTTGTGCTGCAGCTGACATTTTGAAGGGCCAGTATATCGGTTCCGACGGATTTACTTTGAGTGTATATCCTGCTTCCATGCCTGTATACATGGAGCTGGTTAAGAATGGTTGTTGTGCGACTCTGATGGAGACCGGTGCAATTATGAAGACTGCATTCTGCGGCCCTTGCTTCGGTGCAGGTGACACTCCTGCAAACAATGCGTTTAGTATCCGTCACTCCACCAGAAACTTCCCCAATCGTGAGGGAAGTAAGCTGCAGAACGGTCAGATTTCCTCTGTTGCACTGATGGATGCACGTTCCATCGCAGCTACTGCTGCCAACAAGGGTGTTTTGACTCCTGCTACTGATTTTGATGGTGCGATTGGCAAGTACAAATATCACTTTGATTCCAATATTTACGCAAACCGCGTATTTGATTCTAAGGGTGTTGCAGATCCTGAGACTGAGATCCAGTTTGGTCCCAACATCAAGGACTGGCCTGCAATGGGCGCACTGCCTGAGAATATGGTACTGCGTGTGGTAAGTGAGATTCACGATCCTGTTACCACCACCGACGAACTGATACCTTCCGGTGAGACTTCTTCCTATCGTTCCAATCCTTTGGGACTGGCAGAGTTTGCACTGTCTAGAAAGGACCCTGAGTATGTAGGTCGCGCCAAGGATATCCAGCGTGCAGAGAAGGCCAGAATGGAAGGTCAGAATCCTTGTGAGGTTCACGAGGACGTGAAGCCTGTTATGGAGGCTGTAAAGAAGAGCTTTGCTGACGCAAGCAAGGAGAATACCGGTTTCGGTTCCACTATTTTCGCAGTGAAGCCCGGTGACGGTTCTGCCCGTGAGCAGGCTGCTTCCTGCCAGAAGGTACTTGGCGGTTGGGCCAACATTGCTAACGAGTACGCTACCAAGCGTTATCGCTCCAACCTGATTAACTGGGGTATGCTTCCTTTCCTGATTCAGGAAGGAGAGCTTCCTTTCAAGAACTTGGATTATCTCTTCATCCCCGGCATCAAGAAGGCTGTGGAGGATAAGACGGAGGTAATCAAGGCTTATGTGGTTGATAAGGAGAACGGTTCTCTTACCGAGTTCGAGATGAAGCTTGGCGAGCTTACCGATGAGGAGCGTCAGATTATTCTGAAGGGTTGTCTGATCAACTACAATCGCGTGGATGGTTAAAAGATAAACTGAAAACTAAAGTTCATACAAATCGTGCCGATATAATATTTACAGAAAGCAGGGCAGGCCACCCTGATTTCAAGTACAATCGACACCACGGATGGTATTTTTGCGAGGAAAAGGATTCCTTCGTAAGGGTACCATCCTTTTTTGTGAGTGACAGGAGGTCGGAAGCGAGGGCTTCATCACGAGAAATTCTGCGCAAGAAACGCAGTGTGTTCACGGATGAAACGACTGTAGTGGATGGGAAGATGTGGTGCTCTAAAAGGAGCGAAGGAGAGGTTTGAAAATTGATTCCAGTGTGGTAGGAATGGAATCCGCAAGATCTTATCAGTCTACGAAGACGACTTACAGACGCTTTTCGTTAACGGAATACCGAGGAGGGTCATTTACACTTGGCGGTGATGCGTTGAATGGCACAGTTACCGGTGAGCAGGCCGACAATCAGGCATTGGAGGGCGAAAAGGGAGAAACTGCCGATGCCACCGAACAGAAGCTTTATACCCTGGAGGATTGGCAGAATAGTTTGAATACGAAGGTCAGTCGTATTCAGATACGTCCCAGCAGGTCGGAAAGTACTTGGGCGGAGTTTCGTCAGTTGACGGTCCGCTACATTTTTAGTTTGCTATTCCCAAACAAATGGGGAGAAACTTCGGATTATCTAAAGGATTTGGGCTATGGCGGTGCTACAGGCAATCAGTCTTTGGCTGAAAATCCCAATGCCGGAGTGGTCAGTGGTCAGGAGACACTAGCCTCCTTTGGCGGAACGGTTCGGGTGTTAAATTATACCCAGGAGAGCTTTGTTTACGAGCAGGAAAGCACCAGCTTTTCTACTGTGGGAACTGTGCGCACAGCAGATGGCAGAGAGATCAACTTTAATGTGGAGGTGGGTATGAGCCGGGAATTTACTCAGACTTTCCGGGAACAGATTGATGCCCTGTCCTTTACCATGTGTGATCCTTTGGTATTAAATCTGGATACAGATGTGGCAGAGCTTTCTGACCAGAAGTTTTTCTTTGATATCGATGCAGACGGCACCAAAGATGAGGTATCTATGTTGGATGCTGCCAGCGGTTACCTTGCTCTTGACAAAAATGGCGACGGCACCATCAATGACGGTAACGAGCTGTTTGGTACCAAGAGCGGTGATGGCTTTGCAGATTTGCAGGCCTATGACGAGGATGGCAACGGCTGGATTGATGAAAATGATGATATCTGGTCCAAGCTGCAAATTTGGTGCAAGGATGAGAATGGCAAGGACGTGTTGTATCGTTTGGCAGACAAGGGTGTAGGAGCAATCTGTTTGCAAAAGGCAGCTACCGATTTTACCTTGCAAGGTGCCACCGGTCTTACTAACGGAGCCATTCGTAGTACGGGCATTTTCCTATATGAGAACGGCAATGTAGGTACGGTGCAACATGTGGATGTGGCCAAGTATGAGCAGGGTGCATAGCACCCAAAACGAATGCACAGCGCTTGGAATGAGCGTATGAAAGTTGACAAAAGATATGTATTTCGTATAAAATTGGTTTCGATAAATATTAAAACAAATGAAAATCCTGTGAAGCGCAAAGCGGCTGTGGAACGGTCAATCCATGGCCGCTTTGTTAGATTATTGCATGTGAGGGAATAATGAAAGAGAAACTGATTCTTGTAGGCACCACAGCGCTGACGTTTTTGTTGAATATTTTATGTTATAGCATGTTTCAGGACAAAATATGGAATACGCCCCATCCGGGGATATTTTTGGCAGGCTTGCTCTATATGCCGGTTATTGTTTTGGTGCTGTTTATGGCAGCTTTATTTGCAGTAAAGAGACTCTGTGGTAAGAGGGGGATTTCACTGGCAAAGTTTGCAGTTGGCTTGTCGGCTTTGGAGCTTATAGTTCAATATGTGGGGTTTTATATCTGTGGCAAAGAATTTGGTTGGTTGATTTCGGAACTGTGGGGTATTTACTATGATTTGATTGTAGTGGAAGCGCTATTAATCATAGTAATTATATTATTTGTGAGTCTGGTGGTGCTATATACTTTGTGCCGTGCCGAAGGTTGCCTGCATCCGGCAGTGAATCCGTCGCTGCGATTTATCCTGACGGTTGGTTTAGTGGTTGCGGCTGCTTATGGTGTGGCCTTTTGTCTGATGATGTTTTGTATTGCGTTACTGGCGCAGGATATCATCCAATGGTTTGCGGGAAAAATACTAGCTTACCTGGTGCTGTTTATTCTTGTGCCGGGCAACTGTATTGCTGTAAGCTTGTTAGCCAAGCGGCTTATCAATAAATTTTCTTTTTTGAAAGAGCAGTTTGCCTCACTGGCAATTCTGTGTGCAAATCTTTTGTATCCAGGGTGTTTTTATTATAGTTGGAACAACATGATTTGGGATGAAATATATGGACTTCCGCTGAATATGCCTGCGATGTGGCAGGTGCTGCTTGCAGTTCAAGCGGTGTGGTCCATTGTTCTTATGATAAAATGGATTTATACGGTTATTAATAACAAGGCAAAATCGGAGGGCAAGTAAGTCTTTCGATTTTTTTGTTGAATAAAACATTTTCTTTCGGCAAGACTAGAAATGAAGACAACAGATACCAAAAGCTGCAGCAATGATGGTGCTGCATAGGCAAGCGATGGCAATGAGCAGAAAGGGAATGAATATGAGAAGGAATAGAAGAAGCAGTATCAGGAAAGAGCGCATCATTATGATTGCATCTTCCGCACTTGTATTGGGTGCGTTAACCATGACCGGATTGTACATGAAGGGCAAGGAGATTAAAGAACAAGATGATGGATATACGCTGGATTTGGCGGCGTTGGAGAATAATAACAGCGAGAAGCTGGACGAGATTGGCAAGCCCAATCAGAGCGAGGATGTGATTATCGGTGGCAGAACCGTGGAGGGAGAACTGGATTATATGCCTCTGGAGGAAGATTTGTCTGCGGAGGTGGGGTCTAATCTGATTCAGATTCCCGGACTGACTGACGGTGCCCAGGAAGCACCACAGGATCTGGCAGAGGGAGATGTATCCGATGCGGATGCGAAGAGCGAAGCTGTAGAAACTGCAGGGGAGCCTGTGGCAGAGGTGGCACAGCAAGCAGAACTTCATTTTAGCGAGGATCAGGGTTTAACAAGACCTGTGAGCGGAGAGATTTTGTTGCCCTTTAGCATGGAAGGCAGTATTTATTTTGCAACATTGGATCAGTACAAGTATAATCCTGCAACTATTTTTGCAGCAGAGGAAGGTGCACAGGTGCTGGTGTGTGCAGATGCCAAGATTACTTCTGTGTCGGAGACGGCAGAGCTTGGTAAGCGTGTTACCATGGAGTTGGGTGATGGCTACGTGGTGACTTATGGACAGCTTGCAAATGTTCAGGTAACTGAAGGAAGCTATGTGAAGGCCGGGGATGTGCTTGGTACGGTGGCAGCACCCAGCAGATATTACAGTCTGGAGGGTACTAACCTGTATTTCTGTCTGGAAAAGGATGGTACACCTGTAAATTCGGAGACAATGTATTAAAAAAGGGAGCCTGAAATGTATATTGTAGGTGGCAGAATTTTCACAATGAACGGGGCGGAGTATGCGGAAGGCGTGCTCCGTCTTAAAAACGGGAAGATTGCTGAAGTGGGTTCAGCGGATGAGGTTATAGTAAAGCCGGACCAGGGGGAAGAGGTGATAAAGGTCCCCGGTGCCTGGGTGATGCCGGGTCTGATAGAGGCCCATTGTCACATGGGGATTACTGAGGAAAAAAAGGGTATGGAGGGGGATGATTGTAACGAGACGGTCAATCCCATCACACCGTATCTGCGGGCTGTGGATGCCATCAATACCATGGATGCTGCTTTCGGGGATGCGGTACGTGCAGGTATTACCTGTGCTATGATTGGTCCCGGAAGCTCCAATGTGGTAGGCGGACAGTTTGCTTTGCTAAAAACAAGTGGTCGCCGCATTGATGATTTGATAGTGGAGGCTCCGGCTGCCATGAAGGTGGCTTTCGGCGAGAATCCCAAGGTGAATTATTCCGGTCAGGGTAAAAGCCCGTCTACTCGTATGGCTACGGCCGCAATGCTTCGCAGGGAGCTTTTTGAGGCAAAGCAATATTTGGAGGAGAAGGCGGCAGCGGACAAGCGCGGAGAAGATTTTAAAGAGGATTTTACCAAGGAGTGCTGGGCACCGGTATTTCAAGGTGAGATTCCCCTGAAGGCACATGTTCATCGAGCAGATGATATTTTTACGGCCATTCGAGTGGCGAAGGAGTTTGGTCTGACCATGACGTTGGATCATTGCTCGGAGGGGCATTTGATTGCACAGGAGCTTTCAAAAGAAGGTTATGCTGCGATTGTGGGGCCGGATCTGGCCAGCCGTAATAAAATCGAAGTGCAAAATATGGCCTTCAAGACAGCAGGCGTGCTGAACCGTGCGGGAATCATGACCGCAATAACCACCGATCATCCGGTATCACTGATTCAGTCGTTGCCTTTATGTGCGGGATTGGCAGTAAAAGCAGGTCTGCCCATGGAGGAAGGATTAAAATCCATTACCATTTATCCCGCAACCATCTGCGGTGTGCAGGACAGATTGGGGAGTCTGGAGGTTGGAAAGGATGCTGATGTGGCTATTTATGACGGAAATCCCATGGAAATTTTTACAAAAACCCTTTTCACAATAATTAATGGCAGAATTGTGTATGCGATAAAGGAAAATTGTGCACAAAATTTCAAAAAATAACTGTACTATCTGAAAAAATGTGGTATAATATTAAATACCGAAATACTAAAGTGTAAGGGGTGATTGTCGTATGAAAGACAAAAAGGGACTAAAGATTTCTATTAAGGTGAAGCTGTTAGCAATTGCATTGTTGCCTACCATTGTATTGAGTCTGGTGCTTACTCTGATGGCGTCTAAGAGTATTGAGGACGGTATGCATGAGGAAGCTTTGCAGGGACTTAGAGCAATTAGTTTTTCATTGATGGAAGTATATGAGGATGCAGCTCCCGGTGAATATTACAAAAATGATGCCGGAGATGTATATAAAGGGGAAATGCTTGTAAGCGGCTCTTATGACATCGTAGACCATCTCAGCGACGGAACAGGTTACGAATTTACTATCTTCTATGGAGATACCCGTGTGACCACGTCTATTACCGATGCAGTCAGCGGCGAGCGCCTTGTAGGTACCAAGGCTACCGAAGAGGTAATTGAGAAGGTTTTGAAAAAAGGTGAAGAGTATTCCACCACTGATGTAAAGATTAATGGCGATTCCTACTATGCATACTATCTGCCCATTGAGCAGAATGGCGAAGTGATTGGTATGTCCTTTGCCGGTTTACATAGCGCTGAAGCAGAAGAGTTTATCAAGAGTAAGGAAACAACATTGCTTGTGGTTTCTGCAGTAATGTTGGTGGTCATGGTGGCAATCGGTCTTTGGTTTGCATTGACTTTAAGCAAAGCCTTAATCAGTGCACAGGGCTATATTGCAGAGATGACTACCGGTAATCTTAAGGTTGAAATGGATCCTAAGGCGAAAAAGCGCACGGATGAGGTGGGCTTGATGTGTACTCAGCTGGAGACCTTTAATGAACAGCTGGTAGGGGTTGTGGGTAAGATTAAACATTCCTCACAGGTGCTGTTTGATTCCGGTACTTCCTTGGAGGATATGGCTAACCAGAGTAGCAATACCACCAATGAAATCGGTCATGCAGTGGAGGATATCAGCTCCGGTGCAATGAACCAGGCAGAGGAGACGGAGGCAGCTTCTGCAAGTATTTCCGAAATCGGTTATATTATTACAGAGATTGTTACCAGCGTAAATGCATTGAATGATACGGCCCAGAACATGAAGGCAGCAAGTGATGAGTCTGCTGTTATCATTAAGGAACTTAGCGATTCCAATGATAAGACTACGGATGCCATCAGCAAGATTGGCCGTCAGGTACATGCTACCAATGATTCTGTACAGGCAATTCGTCAGGCTGTAGATTTGATTACTGCTATCGCAGAAGAGACCAACCTGTTGTCCCTGAATGCAAGTATTGAAGCAGCGAGAGCAGGCGAGCATGGACGAGGATTCGCAGTGGTTGCAACCCAGATTCAGAAGCTGGCTGACGAGTCCAACCAGTCTGCACAGGAAATTGGAGATATTATTGATAATCTGTTGTCTGATTCCGAGCAGACAGTTAAGGTTATGGATGAGGTTAACGTCATTGTTAATGAACAGCGTAACAAGTTGGAAGAGACCAAGCAGAAGTTTAACATGGTTACTGACGGTGTGGATACCACCAGAAATGAGGCCGAGGTTATTCGTGGTCAGGCAAACAACTGTGACAGCGCTAGAACTAAGATTGTGGATATTATTCAGGATTTGTCCGCTATTTCCGAAGAAAATGCAGCAAGCACCCAGCAGACCAATGCATCTATGCAGGAGTTGAATGCAACCTTGCAGATTTTGGCAGATTCCGCCAAGAGCCTGTTGGAACTGTCCGAGAAGTTGGAACAGGATACAGCTTTCTTCAAATTATAATATTACCCCCAAGAAGGCACCCCACGTGGGTGCCTTCTTGTTTGGCAGAGAACCGATATCGGTCGGCTCTTCTGATTTTGGTTTTAACTTTTTGTGCATCAGAGAAATAGAAGAATAATTTTGTGCGGATGTACGAGGATAAGAATTGCTAAGTATCTCCGGAGGTTGCTTGTAAGTTCCCGCAAACGTCGTATACGTGCCGTCCGTGGCACGGATACGACTTCTGCGAACATCGTGTTCGCAGATTGCTGGACTATAGCCGGAGATACTAAGCAATACTAATCCTCTCCCATATGCACAAAATTATCCTTCTATTTCTCTGATGCTCAATACGTCAATGCGCAAAAATTCGAAGAGCCGGTCGATATCGGTTCTCTACGATACAAAATCCTACAAGTTTCCTTCTTGTTGATTTTAGCGTGGGGGCGTGATAGAATGGGAATATGCATAGAGCAAAGAAGAGTAGAATACAATTTTATAATAGCGGACTTGTGAAGTGGATGTTGCCGGTGTTGTGTCTGGCACATTTTTTGTGTGCGGGATGCGGCGTCGAGACTTCTGCCGGAGCAGAGACGTCGGCTGCATCTAAGCCGGTTTCCATGGAGAACACAGCTATTGTGGATTATATGGTGCCGCAGCTTTTTCCGAATATCATGGTGGATTCTGCCGGATATCGTGCAGAGGGAGAGAAGATGGCAGCGGTTAAAGGCAAGAAGCTTCCGAATACCTTTGTATTGGTGGATGCGGCTACCGAAGAAATCGTATATACCGGTGTGCTGGAGGATGTGGAGTACAATGCAGAGCAGGGTGTATATTCGGCCTGGGCTGATTTCAGTGAATGGCGCAGGGAAGGCAGTTATTACCTGAAATGTGATTATGTGGGATGTTCCTATGATTTAGTCATAGAAAAGGGATTGTATGAGCGTCGGTTTGATGAGATTTGCGGGGAGCTTATTAAGGGATGCCGGGAGCAGACGGTGACCAACGAGGATCTGAAAAGGGTGCTGTTGGCCTATGAATGGTACGGAGAAATTTTTGCTGATGCAGATGGGGATCAGATACCGGATGTATTGACAGCGGTGGCAGATTGGATAGAGGTACAGGAAGCCCGGCGTTTTGAAGAAGGACACCCCGAGCTGACCGGGCAGGAAGCTTCTTATGCAGCGGTACTGGCCAAGTTTAGTTACTTATATCAGAAATATGACAAGGTTTATGCTACAGATTGTCTGAAGCGGGCTTCAGTTGTGTTTGAGCAGAATCAGAATACCATGCAGAAGGATGCGGAAAGCTTTCATGCTTTGACGGAGCTTTATCGAGCTACCGGTTCCTATGTTTACGGTAAACAGATTGCAGAGTATAAGACTTATTTCGAGAGTCATAATGGATATACGGAAGAGATGGGGTATCTGCATGGGGCCATGACTTATATGGCTACAAGACAGCGGGTAGATATGTCTCTTTGTACGATTTTCATGGAAGCGTTGATGGAGCGAGGCGAGGCAATCGGCGGTGTGTATGAGGAAATGATTCATCCTGTGACCGCTCGCAATAACGGAGAAGCGGATTTGTTGGCCCATGCAGAGCAGCTGGCATGCGCCAATTACGTGATGAACAATTATCAGTACAATCATGTGATGGAAGAGTTTTTGCATTATTTGCGAGGCAGAAATCCGCAGTCTGTTGATTTTTATGAGGCAGACATGGGAGAACAGACCAAGTATTTAGTCGTGCTGTCACAGCTGGTGGCAGTAAAGGATAATTTAGGCGAATAGAGGAAGGATAAGATTTATGAAAGTAATTGTTTTGGCAGGCGGTACCAGTACAGAGCGAGCAGTGTCTTTGGTGTCCGGAAGTATGATTTACAAGGCGCTGAAAAAGAACGGACATCAAGCAGTTCTTTTGGATGTATATCTTGGGTACGAGGGAAATGTGGACGGTATTTTTGATTGGGATATGGATTGGGCAGCTAATGTCAGTGCTGTTTCTGAGAAAAATCCTGATTTGGAGGCAGTAAAAGCCATGAGACCGGATGGAGACAAGAATTTCTTCGGTCCCAATGTGCTTAAGCTTTGCAAGGAGGCAGATGCAGTGTTTATGGCACTTCACGGTGCCAATGGCGAGGACGGCAAAATCCAGGCCTGCTTTGAGCTTATGGGTATTCCCTATACCGGAACGGATTATATCAGTTCTGCAATGGCTATGGACAAGGGTATTACCAAGGATATTTTTGTGGCCCATGGCATTCCCACACCGGAGGGTTTTCGTCTGAAGAAGGGGGAGAAACAGCTTCCCAAGTTCCCTTGTATTGTGAAGGCTTGTTGTGGTGGCTCCAGTGTAGGTGTATGTATTGCAAGAGATGAGTCTGAGTTTGATGCGGCGCTTACAGAGGCCTTTCGTTATGACGAGGAGGTTGTAGTAGAGCAGTATATCGAGGGCAGAGAATTCTCTGTGGGTGTTATGGATGGCAAAGCTTTGCCTATAATCGAGATAGCCCCCCTTCAGGGATTTTATGACTATAAGAATAAGTATCAGGCCGGCAGTACGGTGGAGACTTGTCCTGCAGTGCTTGAAGAGGATAAGACAATTGAAATGCAGAATATTGCAGAGCGTGTGTTTAAGGCACTTCGCATGAGAAATTATGCCCGCATGGATTTTATGATGAGCAAGACCGGCGAGATTTATTGTCTGGAGGCCAATACCTTGCCCGGCATGACTCCTACCTCTTTGCTTCCTCAGGAGGCTGCGGCTATGGGCATCAGTTTTGAACAGTTGTGTGAAAAGATTTTGAGTTATGCCGTAAATCGTTAGTGAAAACAGTGAAGGATGGATTGCGCTATGAATCTGACAATCGGAGAGATTGCCAAGGCCTGTGGTGGGGAATTGGTATTACAGAGTGTTAAAAAATATGCCGGAGATTTTGATGGGGCTGTGGAGCTTAGAGAGATTCCCGCGGAGGAGACACCAGTGGATAGTGTGGTGCTGGATTCCAGAATCGTGACAGAAGGCGGCGTGTTTGTAGCCACAGTAGGTGAACGGGTGGATGGCCATAAATTCATTCCCCAGGTATTTGGTAAGGGAGTTGTTTTGGCAATTACCCAAAAGCGTCCTGAACAGGTGGAGCAGGAAAGCGGCGTGCTTGCAAGTGAGTGGGGCAGTTATCTTTTGGTAGAGGATACTTTTCAGGCGCTTAAAGATATTGCACAAGCCTATCGCAGCAAGCTTGCCATTCCGGTGGTGGGTATTACCGGAAGCGTAGGTAAGACCAGTACGAAGGAGTTTATCGCAGGTGTGTTGGCTGAAAAATATCAGGTGCTGAAGACAGAAGGAAACTTCAACAATGAAGTAGGTGTGCCTTTGACCTTGCTTAGAATCCGCGAAGACCATGAAGCCGCAGTGGTGGAAATGGGTATCAGTGATTTTGGCGAGATGCATCGGTTGAGTAAAATGGTTCGTCCGGATATCTGTGTAATTACCAATATCGGTCAGTGTCATTTGGAGAATTTGAAATCCCGAGAGGGAATCTTAAAGGCAAAAACGGAGATTTTTGATTTTATGGCAAAAGACGGTGAAGTATGTTTGAACGGAGATGATGACATGCTGCGTACCGTAACTTCTGTTAATGGTAAGGCTACACATTTCTTTGGACTTTCAGAGGAAGGATTAGAGGTATGCGCTTCTGATATCGAGAGTAAGGGGCTTTGGGGAAGTGATGCAGTGCTTTCCATGCCGGGAGGAAGCTTTAAGGTACATGTGACCTTGCCCGGCAGACATATGGTGACAAACGCAGCGGCAGCAGCCTGTGTGGCAAAGCTTCTGGGACTGAGCGCTGAGCAGATTAGAAGCGGTCTTGGCAAAATTCAACCTGTGGGCGGTCGCAATCATCTGCTTCGCATGGACCGGTATACGGTTATTGATGACTGCTATAATGCTAACCCTGTATCCATGGAAGCAGCCCTCGACTTGCTGGCCATGGCTGACACGTATCGGGTGGCAATATTGGGTGACATGTTTGAGCTGGGTGAGAATTCAGACGCGCTCCACGGAGGCGTGGGAGCCTATGCTGTTCGAAGCAAAGCGGATTGTATTTTCTGTGTAGGAGAGAATTCGCGCCACATGTATGCGGCGGCAGTTGCGGAAGCAGAAGCGGCTAGTGATGAGAGCGGTGCAGGCAGGGAGCAGTTGATTTATCATTTTGCAGATAGGGATACACTGTTAAAGGTGTTAGCAGAACAGGAGGAACTTCTGCCGGAAGGATGCACTGTTTTGGTTAAGGCATCCCATGGTATGCATTTTGAGGAAGTGGTAAAGTTTTTGGAGCACTAAGGAAGGGTTGCAATGCAGAGCAAATTAGTTGTGTGTATTGGAATTATTATTATAGGATTGATATCACTTGTAAGTGGTCTGTTTTTGTGGAAGATTCCTGCGGAGAACAGAGTTGATGGGCCGAAGAGAAAACGCTCAGCAATTGTCGATATACTCCTCGGAGGTGTGTTTATTTTACTTGGTATATTCAGTGTTTTTTCCTGGAAGAGTGATTATGAAAAGGGTTACACAGGAGTGACTCTTCGGGATACAAATGTGGAATACATACCTACGGCGCATCGGCCTGCCGGGGGAAATATTGCCGTGTCTGGTAAAAAATATCAGCTTACCGGTACAAGTGGAGGCAAAAAATATGAATTTGAATTTTTCGAAGGCGAGATAAGTGATGAAATCTGCGATTTAATCAAAACCCAGGCTCCGGAGATTAAGGTTATCTATTATAAGGCTACCAAATCTTTGGTGCAGTTACAGATTTATTTAGCGGATGGAAGTGTGAGAGTATGGCCCCAGGAGCCGGCAGCCCAAGGGGCTATGGAGGAATCTGTTCAGGCATCGGAGGATGTAGAAACGGTTACTCTGTTAGAGCCTCAGTGGACAGATGAGACAACACTTGAGGAAATTCCATTAGAGAATGTGGAACTGTATGGTGTAAAAGTAGGAGATTCCGGTACGGATGCATTTCGTATTCTGTGCGAAAATGGGTATTGGATAACCATGGTAACTCCGGATAATGTGGCGGATGTGGAGGCTGAAAAGGAAGCAATTGTCAAAGAATATGGTATTTCTGAGAACCAAACGCTTCGGATTCTTAGAAAGGATAATGTGCAAGTGATTTTGGTGTGCGATAAGGAATCTATAGAAGTGGAGCAGATTATAACCAGACAAGAGATGTAATTCGGATCATAATACCATAGTGTGTGATATAAACTTGAAAACAAGCGTCGGTGAAAACCGGCGCTTGTTGTTTGTCCTGTATGTAATAGATAACTTAAGCTTTTCTCTTGTTTTGATAAATAAGGCTCAGTCCCCATAGCACAAATCCAATACATACCCATTGATTGGCGGATAGGATTTTGCCGATATGTTCCTCCCGCAGGTATTCTAAGGAGAACTTACCTATGGCGCACAGAATCATTACTGCCGGCACCACATAGTCTGTATGTTTGGAGCGGTAAATGCCCAGACATATCAGGAATATCAGCAAGAAGACCACTGTTTCTGACAGCTGTACCGGGAAGTAGGGACCACCCTGAATCAGGTCATTTTGGTAGCTGACACATAGGGGACCGTCATAGGGTATTCCATGACAACACCCCATAAGATAGCATCCGATTTTGGCGATGCTGTACATCAAAGGGACCACAAGGGTATAGGTTTTTAGAAATTCCTTGCGGCCTTCCCGGTAGATGTATCCAAAGAGGATGGTGCCGGCGAAGAGACCGATGACGCCACCCAGACTGGAAATGCCGGAGTTTAGGATGTTTTGTTTGAAACCACTGGTAAAAACAGAATACATCTTGGCACCGCATAGGGTCATTACAATATTTAGAAACATGGAGTATCCGATTAGGTTAGCCGGAATCCCTTGGTGGCGCAGCAGAGCGAAAACAATAAGAAAACTGAGCACAAAGGATGCCAGAAACGTAAAAGGGTAGGGCGAGATGGTAAATACAGGCATTGTCATAGGCAGTCCGTCCTCATCCCGGCATGTCATTTAAGCAGGAAAGACAGGAAATGCAAGCCACCAGAGCCACAAGCATGTAAATGATAAAGAGAATTACTGCTAAAGCAGCCAAGATGATATAGAGCCACATCAGCACCTTTCCAAAGGTGTTTCCCGGATATTTGACTCTCACATAAATCATCATTGCAATTCCTGCAATAACCCCTAATGTATCAATAGTGCCCAGAATATTCATGATAATACTTGGAATATCGGAGTATTCCGGTCCTGTCAGTGCAGATACAATGGTTATTATTATAGCGGTAATTATCGGCGGCAGTAAGCTACATGCCAATGAGATGATACACAGATGATTGGCATGCTTGTCATTGCATACATTCTGTTCTGATTCATTGCCGTAAGTGTATGGTTGTCTGTTTTGTTCGTCCATAAAATCCCCCATAGTCTTATGTGTATTGTTAAAATCAGGAGTCTATTTTCCTGCATTCCTCCAAGCAGGAGGCACAGCCTTCTCCACAGGTAATCAGTGCCATAGAACAAGCAATGATTATGACGATGATTGCGATAATCATAAGAATTGCCAATACAATATATATCCACATCAGTACCTTGCCGAATTTGTTCCCAGGATATTTGACCCTTACATAAATTAACAGGGCAATGCCTGCAATCAAAAGCAGAGTTGCCAGAATGCTCCAGATATTGCCTATCAGTGCGCCCGCAGACGATTCGTCGAAACGTACTGTGGTAAGTGCATCCCAGACAGATAGGAACAGAATGGATACAATTGTAGGTATGAATACGCAAGCCATGGATATTAAACAGAGTATATTGACCTGTTTGTCGTTATTTTCCGGATTCAAATTCGCCACTCTCCAATTTCTTCTTGTTCTCGAAATAGCGTTCCAAAATGATGTCACCTACATATTTGCCAAGGTCCTTGCGGGTTTCCTTGTCAAGGTCTTTGATATAAACAGGCTCGCAATACTCAATCACAACAGTGGCCTTTTTAATCTTGGGCAGATGATCTTCCCAGATGGCGCCGGTGTTGACAATACTCATGGGAATGATGGGCACATCGCCCTTTTCAGCGATTTTGAAGCTGCCGTTGTGGAAGGGCAGAAGACAATCGGGTTGTCTGTTTCTGGTTCCCTCCGGGAAAATATTGATGGAAATACCTTGTTTGGTCTTTTCAATGGCTTCCAGAATCGTTTTCATGCCTTGCTTAATATCATTTCGGTCCAAAAAGAGGCAATGAAGATTGCGCATCCAGTTGCTCAAAAGAGGCGCTTTGGCCATTTCTTTTTTGGCGATATAGCCGGTGGGACCGGGCACGCGCACATAGGTGAGAATAACATCGAAGTAGCTGCGGTGATTGCCCACATAAACTACGGGAGTATCCTTGGGGATACGGTCTTCACCGATGGCAATTACCTTGGTGCCTGCCAAACGGATTACCATGCGGAATGCCCAGTTTACAATGGCAAGAGAGCTGCGGCTTTTGAAATCGGGATTGAATTTGCCGATAATCCACTCTGCCACCAAAAGGGGACTTCCCAATACAAGAAACCAAAATAAGAAAGATAAACATAAAATAAATCGAATCATTACGAACCTCACTTTTTGTTTTTAGCGGTATCATTTAAGTACTCATTATAGCATATTCTTCCTTTGTTGTACATAGAATAGACCAAAACATCAGGCGGAATACATATGTTTAGAATGAAAAAATGGATCGGAGTAATATTGATTACATGCGTGCTGTTAAGTTTAACAGGCTGTACCATGCTTAGTGAGGAACGGGTGAAGCTGGAGGACCTGGGATTTACTGTGCTGAGCGAAGAGGTCATACCCAAGGAGTTAAAGACAATTATAGATGAGAAGAAGGCGGATGCATTTAAATTGACCTACAGTGACGATGCCTATCTGTATATTGTGATTGGCTATGGGCAGCAGGCAGGAGGTGGATATAGTATTGCCGTGAATGATTTGTATCTGGCAGAAGAGGCAATCTATGTAAACACGACTCTTCTTGGACCGGAGGGAAAGGAGAGCAATGACAAAGTACCTACCTGTCCTTATATTGTGTTAAAAACAGATTTTATTGACAAGCCGGTAGTGTTTGAGTAGTCGGCAAGACTTGTAAAAGTATCGAAATCATGTATAATGGAAATAGTATTTAGAACAAATCGGTGAAATACCATTGGATGAAGAGAGGAAATGTCTATGAAACAAAAGCACACAGCCGTAGTGGCATCTCAGCGTGAGCTCGCCCCTATGATTTATGATATGTGGATTCAGACTAAGCTGGCCAAGGATGCCTTGCCGGGACAGTTTATCTGCGTGTACACCCGCAATAAAAGTACACTTTTACCCAGACCCATCAGTATCTGTGAGGTAAATGAGGAGCGTACGGCGCTTCGTATTGTTTATCGTATTGCAGGTCAGGGTACAGCAGAATTTGCCACTTATCAGGCAGGTGAAGCGGTAGAGATTCTGGGTACGTTGGGCAACGGATTCCCTGTGGACGCAGCAGCGGACAAGAAAGTATTCCTTATGGGCGGTGGTATCGGTGTGCCTCCCATGCTGCAGTTGGCGAAGGCTTTGAATGCAGTGACTTCCAAGGAAAATATTCAGATTATTGTGGGCTATCGTGATGCTCAGACCTTCTTGAAAGAGGATCTGGAAAAATACGGTCAGGTGTATATTGCTACTGAAGACGGAAGCGTAGGTACCAAGGGTAATGTGATGAATGCCATCGAAGCAAACGGTTTGCAGGCAGACGTTATCATGGCTTGCGGTCCCATGCCCATGCTTCGTGCAATCAAAGGCTATGCAGAGGGAGCGGGTATTCCTGCTTACATTTCTCTGGAGGAACATATGGCTTGCGGTGTGGGTGCATGCTTGGGCTGTGTAGTTAAGACCAAGGAAAAAGACCATCATTCTCATGTGAACAATGCCCGTATCTGTACAGACGGACCTGTTTTTGAGGCGAAGGAGGTAGACATCTGATGAATATGCAGACTACAATTGCAGGAGTAACCTTTAAGAATCCCGTGATGACTGCATCCGGAACCTTTGGCTCCGGTATGGAGTACGGTGAATTTGTAGATTTGAATCAGTTGGGTGCTGTGGTGACCAAGGGTGTGGCAAATGTTCCCTGGCCCGGCAATCCTACTCCCCGTGTGGCAGAGGTGTACGGCGGTATGCTCAATGCCATCGGACTTCAGAATCCCGGTATTGATGTGTTTATGGACAGGGATATTCCTTTCCTGAAGCAGTATGATACCAAGATTATTGTGAATGTCTGTGGAAAAAGCGTGGAGGATTATGTGGAGGTTGTGGAAAAGCTGGGCGATGAGCCGGCTGTTTCCATGTTGGAGATTAACGTATCCTGTCCCAACGTAAAGGAAGGTGCCATTGCTTTCGGCCAGAAGGCGGATGCCCTTTATAATATTACAGAAGAGATCAAAAGACATGCCAAGCAGCCCATTATTATGAAGCTGAGCCCCAATGTGACGGATATTACAGAGATGGCTAAGGCAGCAGAGGCGGCAGGTGCAGATGCGTTGTCTTTAATCAATACCATCACCGGTATGAAGATTGATATTCATCGCCGCAAATTTGCCATTGCCAACAAGACCGGCGGTATGAGTGGTCCTGCTATTAAGCCTGTGGCAGTGCGCATGGTTTATCAGGCAGCGCATGCGGTAAATATCCCCATCATCGGAATGGGTGGTATTGCCAATGCGGAGGATGCCATTGAATTCATCCTGGCAGGTGCCAGCGCAGTGAGCATCGGTGCCATGAACTTTGTAAACCCCTACACCACCATCGAAGTAGTGAAGGGTATCGAAGACTACATGAAACGCTACAACGTAGAGAACCTGACAGACTTGATCGGAGCGGTTGACGCATAGCATACAAAATACCTGCATATAGATATGTATATCAGTATCTATGTGGAGGTATTTTTTTGTGAATCTTTTAAAAAAGAATATACATATGCATCGCGTCCGTTCGGAGGCGGTTACGCAGATTACATTGGAGGATGACAGAAATATTCCGGAGAACAAGCCTGACGTAAACAGCATTAATCTGGAAAAGGCGCAGATTGTCATCGAAGAGATAAAGCCCGGAACAGATATGGTAAATGTGAGAGGTCATCTGGCATTTGAATTGCTTTATCATACATTGGAGCCGGGAAGCAGTCTGGTGCCCTTTGGTGGTGAGTTGTCCTTTGAGGAGAAAATCATTGTAAAAGGAGTGGTGTCCTCCGACAACGTAAAGGTTGAGGGGGAAGTGGAGGATTTCAGTGTCAGCTGCATCAATTCCCGCAAGCTGGGTATCCGTTGTCTTTTGACAATGACAGCGTCCTCTGAGGAGCTATATGATGAGGAGGTACCTATCGGTATTCATGTGGAGGAGCAGCCGGAGGCTTTGCAGTATCACAAAGCGTCTTTTCAGCTTGCACAGATTGCTATTTGCAAAAATGATATCTTCCGAATCAGAGATGAGGTGACATTGCCGGCCAACTATCCCAATATCTATCAGATTTTGTGGAATACGGTACATCCGGGAGATGTGCAGTTTAAGCTCATGGATGGCAAAATAGGAATTCAGGGAGATGTACAGCTTTTTGTGCTCTATGAAGGAGAGGGAGAAGAGCGTCCGATTCGCAGTTATGAGACGGTAATCCCTTTTGCGGGGGTATTGGAGTGTCATGGATGTAAGGAAGGAATGTTGCCGGAGATTCAGTGTGTGACAGGGCAGCAGGAAATTTTGGTGCGTCCGGATTTGGACGGCGAAGAGCGATGTATCGGTTTGGAGCTGGCGCTGGATATTAGTATTCGTATTTATGAAGAAGAAAATATGGAAGTGATCTCAGATGTTTATGGAGTGACCAAGGAGGTACAGACCCAGACCCACCGCACCAATCTGAATCGGATACTGGCCTGTGTAACGGGCAAATCCAAGGTGGCTGAACATATTCGAATCCCCGGGGGAAGCGAGCCTATTTTGCAGGTGTTACACAGTGAGGCGTGTGTGTGTCAGATTCAGCAGAGCATCACGGAAAATGGGATTCATTTAAAGGGCGGTATTCAGGTGAAGGTTATGTATATCACCGGAAATGATGAAAATCCATATGCCTGCGTTACTGCTCAGATTCCTTACCAGTATACACTGGAGGTGCCGGGAATCAGTGTGGAGGATATGGGAAAGGTTCGCGGAGAAGTGGAGCAGCTGCAAGTCACCATGCTGGATGGTGAGGAATTGGATGTGAAGGCTGTTCTGTGCTTTTCTACCATGGTGTTTGAACATATGCCCATGGAATTAATTACGGATATCAATATTTCAGAGCTGGATAGCGGCAAAATGAGCAGTTTGCCCGGCATGGTTATTTATGTGGTAAAAGAAGGAGATAATCTGTGGAATATCGGTAAGAAATATTATGTGTCCGTGGACAGATTGCGTGAATTGAACCAGCTTTCCGGAGATATGCTTCAGGTAGGACAGAAGCTTTTGATTGTAAAATAGAAAATCGTGTAAATTAAGCCGGGGCAATGGTTATCCATTGCCCCGGTGTGTTGTTTATGTGGTGCGAATATGTCTGCTGTTATTCAGTAACAGCCAGACCTGCCTGCGCAGCCAAATCGTCAAATTTTTTCATAACAGCCTCATAGGTCTGCTTGGAAAGCTCGGGAAGCTCACCGCCCCAAGTTTTCTCAGCCTGTGCATAGCCCTTCTTAAAAGCTTCGCGCATCTCCTCAATCTTGTCAGGGTCGCCGCCGGTCAGTGCCGTAGCGAACTGAATGATACGGTCGGAGGTCTGGTTGACGCCCCAATATCCGTCCTCAGCAATATCGGCCTGAGCCTGAGCTTTGGTAGCGGGGTCAACTTCGTACTGACCGCTTTTGATGAAGGTCCAGAAATTGCCGGCATTACTATAAATAGTAGCCTGCTTATTCATCATCTGCTCTACCAGACTGCGAAGCTGAGCGGTTCTTGCCTCTGCGTCAGCTTTTAATTTATTAATCAGATTGGTGTCAGGTGTATAAATTTTCTTGACGGAGTCAGTCTGAACTTCCTTGGAAGGCTCATAGACTGCGCCAACTTCCTCTACCGCAGCGGTAGAAGCTTCAGCAGTAGTAGACTCTTTTATAGGAGAAGAGTAGGCATAAGCTGCTGCTGCCTGATTGGATGTAATTCCATTTACACTCATTTTCTACCTTCTTTCCGACGTTTCTTACGTCTAGTGGTGCCTCCTGCGTCAGGGCGCAGTACGGCCGTCATCCGTGACTGTGTAGGTCATATCGGCATGTGTTTTGGAAAACTTTAGGGGAAAATGAAAAAAAATATAAAAAAATTTAATATGTACATCTTGAAGCCCAAAGGGGGATAAACATTGACAGAAAACATGTCCTTGTATATAATTAAATACAATCCATGTATACAAAATACATAGGAAGTACATTCCGGCAAAATACCGGTAGAATTAATACGAATACACGCAAAGTAGTTTATATTGCAATCAGAAACGAGGTGCCCCATGAGCCCACAGAATAATAAAATCATTAAAAAAGCCCCTGCCAAGATTAACTTAGGTTTGGATGTGCTTGGGGTGTTGCCCAACGGTTACCATGAAGTAAAGATGGTAATGCAGACGGTAGGAATCTATGATGTGCTGACCTTTGAGAAGGCAGAAACGGGAATTGTGATTACCACGGATTCCGGGGAACTTCCTACAAATGAGGACAATTTGATCTATAAGGCGGCCAAGCTTTTGATGGATCGGTATGATGTGAAAGAGGGTGTGCGGATTCATTTGGAGAAGCATATTCCCATTGCGGCGGGTATGGCCGGAGGCAGTACGGATGCGGCAGCGACTTTGAAGGGGATTAATGAGCTCTTTGCTTTGGGCTGTCAGGAAGAAGAATTAAGAGAAATTGGCGTAAAAATCGGTGCGGATGTGCCCTATTGTGTTATGGGCGGGACAGCTTTGGCGGAAGGAATCGGTGAGAAGCTTACAGCGCTGACAGCAGCGCCGGGGTGCCATCTTTTGGTGGCGAAGCCGGACATCAATGTTTCTACCAAGTATGTGTATGAACACTTAGATGCCTTGGAAAGCTATGAGCATCCGGATATAGACGGTATGGTGGAGGCGATTAAAGCCGGCGACTTAATCGGTGTGGTAGAGCGCATGGGTAATGTGCTTCAGGACGTGACGATTCCGGCCCATCCTATTATTGAGACGTTAAAGAATCGCATGCTGGAACTGGGAGCGGCCGGCAGTATGATGAGTGGCAGCGGACCTACGGTATTTGGTATTTTTACAGATGAGGCTCAGGCGAAGAAAGCCTATGAACAGATGGTGCAGGATGAAGTGACGAAGCAGATTTTCCTGACTGGTTTTGTAAAAGGATAGGAGGAGCGGCATGCAGGACGATTTTCAGGTAAAAATGGATGAATTTTTGCCCCTTAGAGATGTGGTGTTCAATACATTGAGACAGGCCATCCTTACAGGGGAATTAAAGCCCGGCGAGCGTTTGATGGAGATTCATCTTGCCAACAAGCTGGGAGTGAGTCGTACGCCTATCAGAGAAGCTATCCGTAAGCTGGAGCTGGAGGGCCTGGTGACCATGATTCCCAGGCGCGGTGCAGAGGTTGCACAGATTACGGAGAAGAGCATGAATGATGTGCTGGAGGTCAGACGGGCTATGGATGTTTTGTGCGTGGAGCTTGCCTGTGAGCGCATTTCTGAGGAAGAGCTTGTTAAGCTCAGGGAGGCTTGTGAGCACTTTGAACAGATGACGAAGACCCAGGACGTGAAGAAAATTGCTTTGGCGGATGTGGCTTTGCATGATATTATCCTGCAGGCAACAGGGAACCGCCGTTTGATTCAACTGGTTAATAATCTGTCGGAGCAGATGTACCGCTATCGTTATGAATATATTAAGGACTTCAGCCAGCATGAAAACCTGGTGGAAGAGCATAGAATTATATATGAGAGTCTGGTAAACAAGGATAAAGAAACAGCCTCCGAGGCAGCCAAGACCCACATTGATAACCAGAAGAAGGCGATTATTAACAGAATTCGTCTGGAGCGGGAAAAATCAAAATAAAAGGTATAAAAAGCGCTGAAGGAGTCATCCTTTTCCTATAAGACAGTTGGAAATTGTTGGAGGGAAATGGATGAAGAAAATTGTATCCGGATGTTTGGCAATCTGTGCAGCTATGGGCTGGTGGGGAGTGTTGTATCCCCAATTTACTCTGATGGAGGGGACCTATGAGATTGTGCAGGAGACGCCGGAGGGCACCCGGGAAACAGAATCAGAGCTTGACAGTAGTGAGCTTTATTGGTCCATATTGGATGCAGATTGCGGACGAATCCGATTCAAAAGCAGGCTGCTCACAGATTGGAGAGAATTTCATGAGTCAGGAAATCAGTAGCAAATTGCAGGCGGATGCACCCATCGGTATCTTTGATTCCGGTGTGGGAGGACTTACGGTAGCACGTGAGATTATGCGCCAGATTCCTAATGAGAAAATTATATACTTTGGAGATACGGCCAGAGTGCCCTATGGCAGCAAGTCCCAGGAGACGGTCACCCGTTATTCCAGACAGATTGCGCGGTTTCTGCAGACCTTCCATGTGAAGACCATTGTGGTAGCCTGCAATACAGCCAGTGCGTATGCATTGGATGCCCTAGAGCAGGAGATTGATGTGCCTGTTATCGGCGTGGTAAAGCCCGGCGCCAAGACGGCGGCAGAGGTAACCAGAAACGGTAAGATCGGTGTAATCGCTACGGAGGCTACCATCGGCAGCCAGATTTACACCAAGTACATAAAAGAGTTAAATAAAGATGTGACCATCTACGGCAAGGCATGCCCTTTGTTTGTGCCTTTGGTAGAAGAGGGACTTTGGCAGGATCCGGTAACAGATGAGATTGCCAAAAGATATTTGACAGAGCTGATTGATATTGATATCGATACATTGATTTTGGGCTGTACCCATTATCCTTTGATTCGCTCTACCTTGGGCAGAATCATGGGAGAGGGAGTAAGTCTGGTGAATCCTGCCTATGAGACAGCCATCGAATTAAAACAGATGTTAGAGGAACGGGGACTCTTAAATGAAGAAACACCCAAGCTTGGCACCAACCAGTATCAGTTCTATGTCAGTGACGGTGCAGAGAAGTTTAAGCGCTTTGCTAATTCCATTATCAAATATGGCATTCTTTCTGCCAAAACCATTAACATCGAGGAGTATTAAGATGGCAACAGGACAAAAGACAGCACTTACCATTACGGGTGTCCAATACGCGCCCGGATGGATAGAGGAGCCTGTGACCACTGTACAAAAGGTGCAGGCGGAATATTTCCAAAAGGGAGAGACCAGGTATCTCTTCTACGAAGAGCAGCCGGAAGGCTTTCCGGCGCCTTTAAAGACCCGCATCAAGTTAAAACGTCAGACCTTGGAAATTCACAGACAGGGCCCCGGCGGCAGCACCATGTATTTTGCACAGGGACAGACCTACCGCACCGAATATCCAACACCCTACGGCGTGCTGCTTCTGGATATTGTGACTACGGATTTGCAGGTGGAGGAAGTGCCTGTGGTGGCTCCTGCAGCAGCAAGCTGGCCCAAGGTGAAGATTGGGTATATGCTCCAGTGCGAAGGGGAACTGATGGGGCGCTATGAAATAAGTATTGTATAGATAAAACAAGTGCCCTGCCGGTCGGCAGGGCACTTTTCGTATTCGTATGTAGTGTAAGGCACTCCTTACAGGGGCTTTGCGCCGCCTTTTTCCTGGATGGCAGCGGTCAGTCTCTTGAAAAATCCTTTTTTCTTCTGTTCAGGGGCTTTTTCGATTTTGCCGTGTAAGCCCTTTACATCTATAATGTAGATGCCGCTGACTACAGCTTTTACTTCTCTCTTAACAGGAATGTTGTCGAAAATCTTTTCGTCACTAATCAGGGTGACGATCTGGGGACCAACCTTAGCTTTTACTACGGGAACTTTGGTGTTGCGCATCATCTTGGGCGCTTCGTCAAGGACCGCCTGGGGTAGTCCGGATTCTTTGAGCTTCATTCGCTTTTTGTCAATGATCAGCATGGGTACGGTCTGTTTGTTGGCCTGCAACAATTCTTCCTGCTCAGCCTGTTTCTTCTGGGCTTTCTTGCCGAGAAAGTAGAGCGTGGTCATAACAATGGCGATAATTGCAAATATTACCAAAAAGGTAATCAGTGTTTGATTCATTTCGGAACCTCCTAAATTAATGTCTACTGATAACTATAACACATAATCCACAAAGTCCGCAACAAAACATTTTAAAAAAGTCCTCTCTATGATATAATATATGATGAAAATGCAGATTGTGGTCGGGAAAGGAAAAGGGTTTATATGGATGCCTTTTTGAGTGCCGCAGGCGAGATGATGCGATTTTTGCTGGATCATCTTTGGATTTTAAATATGATATTCGCAGTGGTGATTGTGTTTTTCGAGCGCAGGGACCCGAAAAGTGTCTGGGCCTGGCTTATGGTGCTGTTTTTTATTCCGATTGTAGGATTTATCTTTTATCTTTTTCTTGGGCAGAACATGCGAAAACGTAAAATGTTTCGGCTAAAAGAGGTGGAGGATCATTTAAGTGAGGCTATAAGGCAGCAGGAGTTCCGTATTAAGACCAGGGAGTTCGACAGTGAAGATACGGAGATTGGTGAGTTTACCGACTTAATCATGTATAATCTGGAAACTGCCGGTGCAGTGCTTTCCGGAGATAATGATGTGGATATTTTCACAGATGGTAATGAGAAGTTTGATGCCTTGATTCGGGATATGGAGAATGCGAAGCAGTTTATTCATATGCAGTACTATATCATTCGCAATGACGCCCTGATGCATCGTATTGTGGAGGTGTTGGCCAGGAAGGCAGCCGAAGGGGTTGAGGTGCGTGTACTGTTTGATGCCATGGGATGCCGTATGGTGCCTCACAGCCATTGGCGCAAGTTAAATGAGCTGGGGATTCAGACAGCAGAATTTTTCCCGGCGGTGTTAAGGCGGTTGCATCTCCGTGTGAATTATCGTAATCATCGCAAAATTGTGGTAATTGACAACAAGCTGGCCTATGTGGGCGGTTTTAATGTGGGTAAGGAGTATCTGGGGCTGGATGAGAAATTCGGCTACTGGAGGGACACTCATCTGCGTATTCGAGGAAACGGTGTGATGGGGCTGCAGCTTCGTTTTATTCTGGATTGGAATTATGCGGCCAGGGAAAATCTTTTGCAGAAGCAGGCTTTGTTTGAAGGATTTGTGCCGGGCAAGCGAGACAACTGTGAATTGCAGGTAATTACCAGCGGACCGGACCATCAGCTGGAGCAGATTAGGGACAACTACCTGCGTCTGATCAGCAAGGCTGAGAAGAGTATTTATATTCAGACGCCCTATTTTGTGCCTGATGAGTCTATTTTTAATGCGCTGAAGCTGGCGGTGCGTTCGGGAATCGAAGTGAATATTATGATTCCTTGCAAGCCGGATCATCCATTTGTTTATTGGGCGACCTATTCCTACATTGGCGAATTGGTGATGGCAGGAGCAAAATGCTATATCTATAATAACGGATTTCTGCACAGTAAGGGCATGATTGTAGACTGCAAGGCGTTTTGTTTTGGTACGGCAAATATGGATATTCGTAGCTTTGCATTGAACTTCGAGGTGAATGTTGTCGTCTATAATCATGAGAAGGCTTATGAGATGGAGAAGATTTTCAGGGAGGATTTAAAGTTTTGTACCCGTATTACCCGGGACATGTATGCCTCCAGGAAACTGGGTTTGCGGATAAAGGAGCAGATTTGCAGATTATTGTCGCCCCTTTTATAGCATAAAAGTCTTTTAAAGCTGGAAAATTTGTGGTATAACTGTATAATAGTGGGTGTAAAATCCAAAACGAGGAAGGAAATGATTATGAAAAAGAAATTGATGAGTTTGCTGCTGGCAACAGCTTGTGTAGCTATGATGTGCGGATGCGGCGATGATCCCAGAACCGGAATTAAGCACAGTGGTTCCAATGCATCTGAGAGTTCAGAGGGCGTGGATGAGAACGGAAAGTATCAGTACGATCCGGAGAATTATGTAACACTTGCTCAGTACAAAGGAGCAGAGATTTCCATACCCGCCAAGGTGGAGTATGAAGAGGATGAATATGAGGTGGAGGCTGTTTCCTACTACTTCAATTATATCACCGAGGAGTCCGGTATCACAGACCGTCCGGTGGAGCTTTATGATATGACCAATATCAATTATGTGGGCAAAAAGGATGGCGTGGCTTTTGATGGCGGTACAGCCGAGGGAGCAAGTCTTCTGATCGGTTCAGGTTCTTTTATCGATGGTTTCGAAGAGGGACTCATTGGTGTGATGCCCGGTGAAACCGTGGATTTGAATTTGAAATTCCCGGACGCTTATCACAGCGCTGAGCTGGCAGGCCAGGAGGTTGTATTTACCGTAACAGTTAATTTCATTGCTGAAATGAAGGACGAGAGGGTTCCCGAGCTTGGTGTGGCAGGTGTTAATACTGTGGAGGAAATGAAGCAGTATGTGCGCAAGTCCATGGATGATTATGCTGAGACCGAATATATAACACAGGCAGGTTCTGCTGTTTTTGACAAGGTGCTTGCGGAATCTGAGTACAAGGAGTTCCCGGAAGGACTTCTGGAGGAGAACCGCAAGATTTACGAGAATTATCTAAATAACATGGCAAGTATTTATGGTATGGATGTATATACCTATGCTTCAAATTTTAGTGGCGGATTGAGCTATGATGAGTTTGTGGAGCAGCAGGCTATTGACTTTACCAAGGAGATGGTGGTGGTTAAGGCCATTGCCCAGAAGGAGAATCTGACACTTTCTGAGGAGGAACTTGATGCACGCTTGGAGACCTATGCTGCTGCAGCCGGTATGACCGTAGAGAAACTTTTGGAGAGCGGTGCCACCAAGGCAGATTATGGCGACAGCTTCATGTATGAGGATGTGTTAACTTTGCTGGCAGAAAATGCAGTGAATACGCCGTTAGAGTAAAAGATAAAGAATGCGCAATGTGCGCGGAAAGAGGGATATTGTGAACCTGACAGATATTAAAGATTTATACCGCAACAAAGAAGAATATATCGGCAAGGAGGTAACCGTTGGCGGATGGGTTAGAAATAACCGCGATTCCAAGAATTTTGGATTTTTGGTAATCAATGACGGTACTTTCTTCGAGCCTTTGCAGATTGTATATGGTGACGGTCTGGACAATTTTGAGGAGCTTTGCAAGATGAATGTAGGTGCGGCAGTGGTTGTACGCGGCACTATCGTTGAGACTCCTCAGGCTAAGCAGCCTTTTGAGATGCAGGCTTTGGAGGTAATGGTAGAGGGACCTTCCAGTGCAGATTATCCTCTGCAGAAGAAGCGTCATACCTTCGAGTATTTGCGTACCATTTCTCACCTTCGTCCCAGAACAAACACCTTCCAGGCAGTATTTCGTGTGCGCTCCCTGATTGCATACGCAATTCACAGCTTCTTTATGGAGAGAGGTTTTGTGTATGTACACACTCCCATTATCACAGGCAGTGACTGTGAGGGTGCAGGCGAGATGTTCCAGGTAACCACCATGGATTTGAATAATCTGCCCAAGAATGAGGATGGCAGTATTGATTTCAGCCAGGATTTCTTTGGCAAGCCTACCAACCTGACCGTTAGCGGACAGCTGAATGTGGAAACCTATGCTTTTGCATTTAAAAATGTTTATACCTTTGGACCTACCTTCCGTGCAGAGAATTCCAATACGACCCGCCATGCGGCAGAGTTTTGGATGATTGAGCCGGAGATGGCTTTTGCAGATCTGACAGATGATATGATTCTGGCCGAGAGCATGCTTAAGTATGTTATCCGTTATGTGCTGGAGAATGCGCCCGAGGAGATGGCATTCTTTAACCAGTTCGTAGATAAGGGTCTGATTGAGAGATTGAATCATGTAGTAAATTCTGACTTCGGTCATGTGACATATACTCAGGCAATTGAGATTTTGGAGAAGCATAATGACCAGTTTGATTACAAGGTGTTCTGGGGCTGTGATTTGCAGACTGAGCATGAGAGATATCTGACAGAGGTAGAGTTTAAGCGTCCTGTGTTTGTTACCGATTATCCCAAAGAGATCAAGGCTTTTTACATGAAGCTGAATGATGATGGCAAGACAGTTGCGGCTATGGACTGTCTGGTACCCGGCATTGGTGAGATTATCGGCGGAAGCCAGCGTGAGGATAAGCTGGAAGTGCTGGAAGCACGTATGGATGAGATGGGACTGAACAAGGAAGATTATGATTTCTATCTGGATTTGCGCAGATACGGTTCTGTGCGCCATGCAGGTTTCGGTCTTGGCTTTGAGAGATGTGTAATGTACCTGACCGGTATGGGCAATATCCGCGACGTACTTCCTTTCCCCAGAACTGTTAACAACTGTGAACTGTAGGAAAAGTTGGAATTGCAAGAGAGGGTGATTGCATGAGGGAATACCTAGGGAAGCTGATGTGCTGCGTACTGGCTGTTGCGGTTATTGTAGCTGCAGGTCATATGGGCATGGAAGACTCTATTACAGTCCAGGCTACCACGGTAGGAGATGTGCAGAAAAATATTGATGATCTGAACAAGACCATCAAGGATTTGAATGATAATATCTCGAACATGGAAGAACAGCAGGAAATTCTGGAAGAGGAAATGGCTGACTTAAATGCGGAGATTATCAATACCTTAACCAGTATCGGACTGAAAGAAGATGCCTTATTGGAGAAAGAAGCGCAGCTGGAAGACAAGCAGCTGGATATCGATGAAACCTCCAAGGAGTATGAAGAAGCCAAGGCAATGGAAGAGGCCCGTTACAAGGATATGGTGGTGCGCCTACGCAGAATGTATGAGCTGGGAGACACCAACAGTCTGAATCTCCTTCTGTCCGGTGAGGGTTTAAGCAACATGCTTAATCACATGGATAATGTGGAGTCCATTTATGAGTATGACCGTATCAAAATGGAGGAGTATGAAGCTTCCAAGAATCAGGCGCTGGACTTGTGGAATCAGTTGGAAGTCGAGAAGCAGGAGTTGGAAACGGCTAAGGCAGGATTGGAGACAGACAAGGCGAACCTTGAGAACCAGAAGGTAGAGTTGGACGGCCTTTTGGATGCTATGAAAAAGAAATCTGCCAATTACGACTCTGAAATTAAGAAAGCAAAGCAGGAAGCCAGTGTGGCGAAAAAGAAGCTTCAGCAAGAGCAGGAGCGTCTTAAAAAGCTTCAGAAAAAGCCGGGTGGCGGAAATGCTGCGGATGGTAACTACAATACGGATTATAACGACATTATAGATGGGGCAGAGGGAAGCGAACTGGGTAAGCAGGTGGCAAGGTATGCCTGTCAGTTTGTGGGTAATCCCTATGTACCCGGAGGTACCAGCCTGACAGAGGGGGCAGATTGTTCCGGATTTACATATCGTGTATATGCGGATTTCGGATATTCTTTGCCTCGAACCTCCACAGAGCAGCGAAGTGCAGGCAGAGAGGTTAGTTACAGTGAGGCACAGCCCGGCGATTTAATCTGTTACAGTGGCCATGTGGCAATTTATATCGGTGGTGGCAAGATTGTACATGCCAGTACCCAAAAGACCGGTATTAAAATAGGCAACAATGCCCAGTACAGGCCGATTTTGTCCGTGCGTAGAATCGTGTAAGGATATTTGATGCAAATCAAATCTTTACAAATGAAATGATGAGTGATATTATAAAAGCAAGGAAATTGATGATTGCGATACTTTTTGCATGACCATATCCTTGCTTTTTTTCTTTGGACCGGATAGGTCCGATTCTTATAATCTATATTTTCTATGTATTTTGCATCTGTTATTTCTTTTTTATTCACAAAGGAGAATCTCATGAATTACGACAAATTTAAGAGGGAGCTTTACCGTGCGATTATTTGTAGGGAGGAGGTTGCCGGAAACCGGGTCTGTTTGATGGGAAGTCAGCAGGATGTACTTTGTATTTCTGATGAGGAGGATGCAGAGTTTATTGTCTGTACGCCCATGCAGAATCTGTATGAAAGTTATTGTCATCGCAATCTGGCTTGTGTTGTGGATGAAATTGTCGGAAAAGTACGTCTGGATGCTTTCCTGAAGAAGTATGCCCTTACCCTGCGTCCGCTCAATTATCATGAAAATCGTTTGGAATTAAAAGATGCAGTTTATAAACGGTTTGGAGATATTTCCTTGGTTTTGTATGCCGTTATGTTTGAGTACGGCAGGGATGCTGTCACAGTAAAGATTGCCCGCAGCGAGACAGATGAGCGGCATATTTCCGGGGAGGTGTTGGTGGATGAGGCCATAAATGTCACCGGCAGGAAGCGCCCGCCCAGATTGTATTATGGGACAGAGCTTGAGGGCGAATATGCTCCGGACAGAGGTGTATTCATGCCTGATGAGACGGGGGAACATATTGAGATTCATAACCGGGATGTACGGGAAGGGATGCAGGGATACAGGCTTACGGTATTGGGGCATGTCAATGGTGCAGTGGCCATCTTTTATCCGGGTGTAAAGGAGCGACTGGCTGAGCTTTTGGAGGGAGATTATTATGTGGGATTTATCAGTGTTCATGAAGTGGCAGTGCATCCTGTGCGGCATAAGTCTTTGGGAGAGATGAAAACAGCCATTGCGCGAGCCAATATTTTGCGGGAGCCCCGAGAAAAACTGACAGACCGCGTGTATCGATATTCCAGTAGCCAGAAGCGTTTGGTGGAGGTGTAGTAGGATCTAATATTGGTGTGTAGCAGATAGGCCTCTTGCATGTTATAATTGATGAGGAGGCTCGGGATGAAAAATAGAAAAATTTATCAAATTATAATCATATGGATAGCTGTGCTTGCGGTGCTCCTTGTCCCACGGATATACGAGAAGCCCCAGAGTACATCTGCATGGAAATTCATACGGGTGGTGGATGGTGATACGCTGCTTGTGGAGCAAGCCGACAAGGTGGTTAGTGTGCGTCTGATTGGCGTAGATGCGCCGGAGAGTGTCCATCCTGACGAAGAGCAAAATACGGATTATGGACAAAGGGCTGCGGCGTATTTGGAGAGTATTCTGACGGATGTGTCACATGTGTATTTGGAGACGGATGAGGAAATTTATGATGTTTACGGTAGAATGTTGGCCTATGTGTATCTTGAGGAGACGACGGACTTTTCAAAGAGCATGAACTATCGGCTGGTGGCGGAGGGCTATGCCATAGCGAGAGAATATCCGCCCAACGTGCGTCATGCAAGAGAACTGGAGATGGTATGTGCACAGGCTAAAGAGGAAGAGCGGGGATTGTGGCAGGAGGAGAATCCGTGGGAGCCGGAAAAAAATAAATAATTAGAGTTATAACCCTTCAGAAACTTTCATACATTGTAAAAAAGTATTCTGAGGGGTTTTCCTTTGAAAGATTATATTGAGGAGCGT
>JAZQFO010000199.1:0-21674 GCA_045539535.1 Acetatifactor sp. | reverse complement strand
TGCACCGGAATGCACACCTAAGGGGCCGTCAAAATCTTCCTCTTCTACAGTCTCCGGCTTAATATAATAAGCCTTAAGCAGACGACCTACCTCTCGTGTGGTCAGTACTGCATCCACATCGCTACCGGTACCTGCACTGTCCATTCCTTCCAGCGTACGCTCACGCTTTTTAGCCACGCAAGGCATCAACGATACCACGAAAATCTGAGAAGGATCAACTCCCAACATATCTGCATAGTAAGTTTTGGCAATAGCACCAAACATCTGCTGGGGAGACTTTGCCGTGGAGAGTCTGCTCACATACTGAGGATACTTGGTACGCAAAAAGCTTACCCAACCGGGACAACAAGAGGTAAACATGGGGAACTTCTTCTCCTGAATCTCAGGAAGTCTTGTCAAGAACTCCGTTCCCTCTTCCATAATGGTTAGATCCGCCGAGAAATTGGTATCAAAAATATAATCAAAACCAATCTTTCTGAGACTGCCAACCAGACGCTTCTCTGATGCAATCTCTCTGTCTACACCCATCTCTTCGCCCCATGCAGTACGCACAGCGGGTGCAATCTGGACAATGGTAATCTTCTCAGGATCTTCCACCGCCGCAAGCACTTTACCCACATCATCACGTTCCCTCAGAGCCCCAACAGGACAGTTGACAATACACTGTCCGCACAAAGTACAATCAGAACACTCTATGGGCTGACCACCGGCCACATCCACAGTTGTTCTTGCACCGGTATTAGCAACATCCCAAACATTCATTCCCTGAACTTTATCACAGACCTGTACACATCTCATACATTTGATACACTTACTGCTGTCACGAATCAGAGGGAAGTCTTTATTTACAGGCTTTTCTTCCGGATGAATCTCATAGGGCATATCTGTAATATTCAAATCTGTTGCCAGACTCTGCAATTGACAGTTGCCGCTGCGCACACAAGTTGCACACTGGAAATTATGCTGGGAAAGAATCAGTTTTACATTGGTCTTTCTCACCATTCTCGCCTTACGGCTGTGAGTATAGACGCGCATGCCCTCTTTTACCTCGTTATTGCAGGCAGTCACACAACGGTCCATGCCCTCCACTTCAACCACGCATACACGGCAGGCACCGATTTCATTAATTTCCTTCAAAAAACATAATGTAGGAATGTTGATGCCCGCTGACTTAGCAGCCTCAAGGATGGTAACTCCTTCTTCTGCCTGAACCGGAATATCATTAATATACAAATTTACCATCTCTCTACTCTACCTCCCCGGAATGAACCATAACCGTAGTGGTCACATCTTAAGCATCTGCCTGCCTCCTGACATGCTTCCTCGCAAGTCATGGACAGCTCTATGGGTTCAAAATCCTGTTTTCTCTCACCGGAATCTCTGAAAGGAAGCTCCACTCTTCCGCAAGGCTTCTTATCATTAAACTCCGGTGCAGGGATGTCCACTCCGCTGACAATTTCGTGGTGGAATCCTAAGTACTCATCAATATTGGCAGCTGCCACCTTACCGGCAGCAATTGCACGGATAACTGTTGCAGGTCCGCTTACACAGTCTCCGCCGGCAAAAATTCCGGGAACCTGTGCAATCTCACTGCTGTCAAGCGCATCAATTGCTCCCCACTTTACACTGATACCAAAATCTTCAAAGGATTTAGACTCAATTCCCTGTCCGATTGCAACAATAATCAAATCACACTCAATATGCTCTTCAGGACAGTTGGCTTTCTTGGGTGAAGGTCTGCCTCCTTTAATCGTACTGATCATCTGAGGCTGCACCACAAGAGACTTCACACAACCTTCTTCATCCTTTTCAATGCGTACAGGTGCTTTCAGCTCCATAATTTCACAGCCCTCTGCCTCTGCACCTTCAATCTCTTCCCGAAGTGCAGTCATATCGGTCTTACATCTGCGGTACACAATACTTACCTTGTCTGCACCCAGACGCACAGAGGATCTGGCAACGTCCATAGCCACATTTCCTCCGCCGATTACCACCACCTTTTTACCGGAGTAGTCAGGCAGGTTGTCATCACCGATTTCACGAAGCATTTCCACTGCTGAAAGGACACCCTTGGCATCCTCACCCTCCATACCGACCTTTTTGTCTGTATGGGCACCGATAGAAATATAAATAGCATCATATTCCTTTCTAAGGTCTACCATGGAAACATCTTTACCCACACTGATTTCTGTCTTCACATCAATACCGGCAGAAAGAATGGATGCAATCTCTTTATCGAGACGCTCTCTGGGCAGACGATAGTTGGGAATTCCGTAACGAAGCATACCGCCCAGTTTCTTACGCTGCTCAAAAATAGTTACTTTATGTCCCATCAGAGATAAATAATAAGCTGCACTTAAGCCACCGGGACCGCCGCCTACCACAGCAACCTTCTTGCCGGTTGCGGGAGCACACTCAGGGATAGGTACATCCCCTGCCATATCTACTGCCACACGTTTCAATCCGCGAATATTCACAGGTGCATCAACCATGGTACGCTTACATCTATTCTCACAGGGATGCTCACAAATCAATGCACATACCACCGGCATAGGATTATCCTTACGGATCAGACGCACTGCATCCGCATATCTTTCCTGTGCCACCAATGCAATGTATCCGGGAATATCCACACCTGCAGGACAAAGTGCCACACAAGGTACAGGCTGGTTACTGTTGCAGACACAACGATTCTCCTTGATATGAGATTCAAAATCATCTCTGCAACCTTCAAGACACTTTAACACCATGCGTGCTGCCTCAAAACCGATGGCACAATCAGCAGACTCATAGATGGTGGTAGCTGTCAGCTCAATCACATCCAGCGTCTCCATCGTCGCCTGACCATTCAAAACACTTTCAAACAACTTTACCAGCTGGTCCAGTCCTACACGGCAGGGCACACATTTACCACAAGACTGTGCAAGACACATTTTGATAAAAGAACTTACCAGATCCACAGAACAAAGTCCGGGGGGGCTGGCTACAATTCTTCTCTCCAAATCTGCATAAAGAGTTTCCATTGTAACCTGGGCTTTATCCTTGGTATGAATTCTCAATCTGCTCATTTTTTCCCTCTTTTCTTTTGATTAGTTAAACTACTCATTTATCATGTATAAACTCTATTGGGTCATCAGAATCAACTTTTCCCGGGGAATGCGTAAAAACAGCGGTTTATCCCGCAATACTTCCCACTTTTCTTTGGAAAGCTCATAGCGCATCAGCGACCAATCACCATTTTCCGGATTCCCTTCCTGCCTGAACATCACCACTGTGGAAAAAGTATCTTCAATGACTCTCTCAATCTTACATTTTATCACATTTTCATCTTCAATGGTAGATGTAGTTTCGAAATAATGTGCGCGGAATCCCACATATTTTACATGTTCCAAATTTTCGCAGGCTGTCACATGAATTCCCCAGTCCACAGCAAAAAACCTTCCATCCTCCCGCTTTACAAGTCGGGACAGATTCTTACAGCCGGTAAGCATAGTCGCCGCAAGGGATTTGGGATTCTGAAACAGAGCTTCTTTACTCTGAATATCCACGATTTCTCCCTGATCCATCACCGCTATCCGGTCCGTCAGCCGATAGACTTCATTTCTGTCATGGGACACAAACAATACATCTTTTTTATAGCCTTCCAGAACCTTCATAAGTTCCAGCTCCAGCTGCCATTTCAAGTAACTGTCCAATGCCGAGAAGGGCTCATCCAGCAAAATTACATCCGGGTCAGCTGCAAGCATTCTGGCCAGTGCCACACGTTGCTTCTGCCCTCCCGAAAGCTGCGCGGGGTAAAGAGCCTCCTTACCCTCCAGATAAAACCGTTTTATATACTCCTTCGCCACATGCTTGTCCTTGGCACCGCACATGATATTTTCCAAAACCGTCATATTGGGAAACAAAGCATAATCCTGAAACAGATATCCGATACGGCGCTTTCGCACCGGTACATTAATCCCTTTTTGCGAATCAAACAATATCCGGTCATCCAACCTGATAATCCCCTTATCAGGCTTCTCAATCCCTGCGATACATTTCAGCGTCATGCTTTTGCCACAGCCTGAGGCACCTAAAATAGCAAACACTTCCTCTGCCATCTCAAAAGAAACCTTCAGGTGAAAGTCACCACATTTTTTCTCAATATCAACATACAAAGCCATCAGCGTTCCCCTCCCCTCTTAGGAGTTTTCCCGCTGTAAAGCCTTCGCTCCACCAATACATTCATCAAGATCAAGGTTACAATGGATATGGTCATAATAACTGCCACCCATTTGTAGGCCAGCTCTCTGTTGCCGCTCTGCATGGCAGTATAGATTGCCAGAGACATAGTCTGGGTCTTGCCCGGAATATTTCCTGCTATCATAATGGTCGCCCCAAACTCTCCCAAGGCTCTTGCAAAAGAAAGGATGACTGCTGCCAGGATTCCCGGTTTTGCCACCGGAAGCAATATTTTAAAGAAAATCTGCACTTCCGTCATGCCCAGTGTACGGGCTGCATGCACCAGGTTCTCATCCACCTGCTCCAAAGCCCCTCTTGCCGTGCGATACATAATGGGAAAGGCCACTATGATAGCCGCCAACACAGCTCCCTGCCATGTAAAAATCACACCTGCATCCAGCTTTTCCAATAGCTTTCCCACCGCACCGTTTTTGCCAAAAAGAATCAGCAGAAAAAAGCCTACCACCGTGGGCGGCAAAACCATGGGCAATGAAAAAATACCGTCCACAAGACCGCGAAGCCTTTTCATATTGACGACCAGCCTTGCCGCCGCCAGTCCCAGAAAGAAGGTGAATATAGTGGCACACAACGCCACCTTCACCGAAATCCACAAAGGTGTATAATCCATCCTCGTACCTCTTTTACTTCAATGCTGTAAATCCATAACTCTCAAACAATGTGAGACACTCTTGGGTCTGAAGATAGTCCATAAACGCAGCTGCTGCCTCTGCATTTGCAGTAGCTTTGACAATCCCCGCAGGATAAATCACCTGCTTACAAGAGCCTTCCGGAGCCTCCGCCACAATCTTCACCTGTTTTGTGGTATAGGCATCCGTAGCATATACAATACCGCAGTCCACCTCACTGCTTTCCACCCAGGAAAGCACCGTGCGCGCATCCATGCCATAGTTTGCCTTGGCCTTTACCTGTTCCAGCAGATTTAAAGAAGTATAAATCTCCTCGGAATACTGACCCACAGGCACACTTCCGGGCTCTCCCAAGCCCACCATGGCCACCTTGTCCGTAGCCACATCCTCAAACGCAGTAATAGCTGCGGTGCTGTCCGCCGGCACCACCAATACCACCTTATTCTCCAAAAGCTGTACAATGGACTCAGAATCCATCAAGCCCTGCTCGTCCAGCGCTGTCATCTGCTTGGTTGCCGCAGAAATAAAGATATCCGCTGGCGCCCCCTCCTCAATCTGGGTCTGCAGTGCACCGGAACCACCGTAAGAGAAATTCAGTGTTACATTCTCGTGCGCAGCCTCATACTTTTCCTTAATTACGTTGCATACATCCGTCAACGATGCTGCTGCAAGAATCGTAAGCTCTACGGACTCGTCCGACGCATAAAAATTACCGTGGTCATTCAGAGCAACGCTACTATCAGCTTTTGCACCGCTGTTGCTGCAGCCCACTACGAATAAGCTTTCCAGCAACATCATACAAACCAGTAGATTTGCTAATATTCTATTTTTCTTTTTCATAAGTCTTTCTCTCTATATTTCTGTGCGTTTATTACATTAACCCGCTTCTACAAAGTGTTCTACCACTTTCTTCTCGATTTTTCATTACTCGAAACGCTTGGGTCTATACGCAAAAATCAGTCCCTCATACCCGTAAATCTCAAAAAATCAGGGTCTGAATGGGCAGTTTTTCTGCATATACCCATGAGTCTTTCAAATCCTTTCTTTGTTATAGAAGCTTAATCTCAATCCCTACTACGCCGTACCGGCTCTGCTCTTCCTTGGAATAATACTTTTCCATATCACCGGGCAATGCGCTATCCACGTCTTCCTTCGTATAGCCGCATTTCAAAAGAGGCAATTTCTGATAAAGCTCATCAAAGGACTTGAAAATGTGCACCGCCTTGACCTCTGTAACCAGCACAGCTGTCTCATCCTTTGTATTTACAAAACGTATCACGTCCCCAACAGAAATCAACTGGCGTTTTTCATCATACAAGCGCAGTTCTATGGTCTTTTGTCCACTCCTTATCATAGAAAAAGGACTTGGTCTTAACTTCATATCATGTTCCATAAAAAATCCCCCACTACAAGTTAGGATTCACGAAATGCCCGCTCTTGCCGCCCTGCTTCTCCACCAGACGAATCTGAAACATCTCCATGCTCTTATCAATCGCTTTGCACATATCATAAATCGTAAGCAGTGCCACGCTGACACCGGTAAGCGCCTCCATCTCCACCCCGGTCTTGCCGGAGAGCTTGGCCGTACAAATACACTTAACCGAAGTCATCTCCTCATCCAATTCAAAATCTATGGTCACCTTAGTGAGCATCAATGGATGGCACATGGGAATCAACTCAGAAGTTTTCTTAGCCGCCATAATACCTGCAATACGGGCGGTGCCCAGCACATCACCTTTGGCAGCTGTATGATTCTTGATGGCGTCAAAAACATGCTCATTCACCTTGATTGTGCCTTCAGCCACTGCAATGCGCTCTGTAACCGCCTTGTCTGTTACATCCACCATAACAGCATTGCCGTTTTGATCAAAATGTGTAAATTCTCCCACGATAACTCTCCTTTACTTACCAAACCCGCAATTCGGGAAATGGCACACCGCACAGTTCATGCACAGTCCACCCTCACCGTAAACACTCAAATCCTCAGCCGCCAACACATCTCCTGCCAAGACCCTGGGAAGTACCAGATCAAAAATGGTCCGCTTGGCATACATCACGCAACCGGGAAGCCCCAAGATAGGTACCTGCCTACCCTCCTGCTCATAATATGCAAGCAAAAACATAGCTCCGGGAAGCACCGGCGCGCCATAGGAAATCACCCTTGCTCCGGTGGCCTTAATAGCACCTGGCGTCTTGTCGTCCGGGTCCACACTCATACCTCCGGTGCAAAGCACCATATCCACGCCCTGTTCCACAAAACCCTTAACCGCTGCCACAATATCCTCACGGTTATCATCCACGATTTTCTGACCCACAACCTCGGTGTCGTACTCCGACAGCTTCCCACGAATCGCAGGTCCAAAGGCATCCTCAATACGACCCTTAAACACTTCGCTTCCGGTGGTCACAATACCCACCTTCTTATGCGAAAATGGAAGAATCTGAAGTAGCGGCTTGCCCTCGGCTGCCGCCTTGGCTCCCTGCATCTTATCCTCTTCGATTACCAGAGGGATAATACGAGTTGCTGCAATTTTAGTACCTTTTTTCACCGGGAAATTGCCATGAACAGTAGCTACCATCATTTCGCCCAGACCATTCACTGCATTCAGCCGCTTGGTATCAATCTTTAACAGACCATCCACCTCTGCAATAATCTCAATTTTCCCCTCCTTGGGCTCAGATGCAGACATATACTCTCCCATACAGATATCACGAAGCACTGCCGCCGCCTCATCTTCATGGAGAATTCCTTCCTTTTTTTCCCATACATACAAGTGCTCCTTACCCACAGACAAAAGCACAGGGATATCCTCCTCGGTTACTACATGGCCCTTTCGAAATACCGCATCCTTCACCACACCGGGAATAATCTGTGTAATATCATGGCAGAGCACATGGCCCACCGCATCCTTGGTCTCTATCAGCTTCATTTTAACTCTCCAAACCAAAATATTTTTTCAGGCACAAAAAAATCCCGGAAACATCATCCATGTCAAACACCGGACACTTCACATCTTCCTGGGATACCACATCAGTTGCTATACATATCAAGGTCTCTTCATCACAGACAGGCGAAAAAGATTTCTCCTTCCGCACCACCTCTATCTTGGGATAGGACGAATTCTTAAGCCCCTCCAAAATATACACATCTGCCTCACCACACCGGGCCATGAGCTCCCGCTCTCCAATCCGGCCTTGTCCGTTTACAGAATACTGTGTACCTGAAAAAATCCCTGTACACACCGCTCCTGCCTTGGCAAATCTGGCCGTATCCGTGCCCTCATGATCCATCACATATTCATGACCGTCATGCTTGATAACCGCAACCGAATAAGCCTCATTTATAAACTCGTTGATGAGCTTTACAATCAGGCCTGTCTTGCCGCTATCCTTGATACCGCTGACACAAAATACAATGGGGAGCACCAGACGGGCATACTCCTGCCTTGTATTGATATTTCTTACAACCCGCTTATCAAAGCAGGACTTTTCCAAACTAATATATTTGGTGCGCACTGCACGAAGCACATTCAAAAGACGGTAATGTCCGCTCTCAATCTGCGCCTTAATCACATCCAGCATCTTCTTGGAATAAATTGCGCACAGAGGATGAATATGGTCCTCATCTACCAGACAGTAGCAGTCATAGTCAGAAGAGATAAATTCTGCCATGTACTCCACCAATTCCTTCTTGATAAAAGGCATATCTGCAGCACAAATAAATACATACTCTTCCTCTGCCGCAGACAAAATCTGATAAATACCTTCCATGGGACCAATATCCGCATGCTCATCATAGACTACTGTGTGGCCCAGATACTCATACTCTCCTTTATGGGCAACAGAAATAAGCACCTGAGAAAAGCCGCCAAGCTCCTCGCAGATGCGGTCAATAAACCGCTTGGACTCCCATTCCATGAGAGCCTTATTTTGTCCCATTCTGCTGCTCTTGCCGCCGGCAAGAACGCCCACACTTAGTCTCTTATCCATTTTCTAATCCTGATTACATTCCCTTGATATAGCGAATTCGCACCTCATCCCCCACATTTACACTTCTGCCGGGTTCCAAATCAATAAAGCAATTACACTCCGTAAGATTGTGAATCACCGAGGATGCATGCACACCTGTGGGCAAGTATACCTTGCCCCCTTCCGCTTTGGCCCGGATAAACCGGCGCATGCGATTCACTTTGCCATACGCACTTTGCAATACTGCAGTTTCTGTCTTTACCAAAAAACTTTCATGGCCCATCATTCTGGCTGCCACCGCCCAAAAATAGAATTCAAAATTCACAATGGCCGCATAGGGATTGCCTGACAGGCTCAATATCAGCTTACCATCCTTCACACTGGCTGTAGTAGGTGTTCCCGGCTGTATATTGGCCCTGCGGAATAAAATTCTGGCGCCAATCCGGTTCAGCACATCCGGCACAATATCCTTTTTGCCTACAGACACGGCACCGGTGGTGATCACCACATCCGCTGTTTCTAACGCTTCTGTCAGCCTTTCGCTAAGCACATCTTCCTCATCCGCGCAAAGCTGGCGGGAAACCACCTCCAGCCCCTCCCTGCGGATACCTGCTGCCAGAATATGTGAAATATTGTTATAAATCTTTCCCTTGGGAAGCACTTCTCCGGCCTCGCAAAGCTCTGACCCGGTACAAATAATAGCCACTCCCACGGGACTGTAAACTTTCACGATACTTTGTCCCACGCCGGCAAGAAGGCCAATATGCACAGGTGTCAGTCTGGTGCCTTGCTCCACCACCACAGCCCCCTCTTTGATATCCTCGCCGACCATGCAGTAATTCATGTATGGCTTGACCTGCGTGTAAACAGCCACCTGCTCCATACCATAGTCTGTATCCTCCTGCTTGACCACCGCATCGTACCCTTCAGGCACAAACGCGCCGGTCATCACACGCACTGCAGACATGGCCGTGTAGGGAATCTCCTCATAATCTCCGGCAAGAAGCTCTCCCTTCACTTGTAAAATTACCGGACTGTCCTTGGAAGCCCCCTCCAAATCCACGGTTCGTACCGCATAACCATCCATGGCTGACTTGGGAAACGGCGGAACAGCCATGCCGGAATACACCGTTTCTGCCAACACGCAGCCTAGCGCATTCTCCAGGGAGACTTCCTGCACCTTTTGCAAGGAAGTCTCCTGTAACATAAGCGCTAAACATTCTTCAATTTCCGGCAGTGCCGTTTTTACTGCGGCACCCTTTTGCTCTGACATATTCCGTCCTCCGGTTAATCCTCATACTTAAAATAATCAAAATCAGCAGCCTTGCGACAACCACAACCGCCGTTGTTGGCGTAAATTCCCACCAAGGTACCGGTATGGCGCTTGGGGTCATCAGGTACACCTTCATCGCACAGATAAATGCAATTTTCCAGTACACCAACAAGTATCCAATCCTGACCGTCAAGACTATAATAAAAGCTTCTGGTCAGCTTTTCAACCACCACTTTCAGGTAAATGGGCTGCTCGGGAAGATTCTCAATCTCTGCCATCAGTTCCTCCCCGTGATTACGATTAATCACCAGCTGAAGCTTGCGTCCGCCTTCGTAGCACACTGCACATCTTGCATAGGTAGCCGTGCTGTAGTAACAGGTAAGACCTGCCTGCTCACCGTCTCTGTCCGGATAATACTCCACCTTCGTCTCTGCCACATAGGAAAGCTCCTGTTCTCTGCGAAGCAAGGTGTTCTTAGCACGGATTTCATTTAACTGACCATCTCTGGTCCAGATGCGGAAATGTCCGGGGCGTTCAGTCAGTGACCAAGAGCCATTGTCCGGATTACGCACAAACTCCCACTCCAGATTCAGTTTATCGTCATCAAAATCATCAAACAGATTTCTCTCGTATACAACCTCCGGCAAATCAGGTGCAAGCTGTGTCACACTGGGTCCATTGCCTTCATTGATGGTAAACCACCCATCCTCCGTCCACTGTACAGGGTCCAAAGCAGACTCTCTTCCCACCGTGGTATAATTGCCCTCATTGGGTCTGCCGCAGAGATAATAACACCACCAATCACCGTTCTGGTCCTGCACAAGCTTACCGTGACCGGCACGCTGAAGCGGCGCTGTAGGGTCCATCTGACGCATAACCGGATTGTAGGGAGAACACTCATACTCACCATACAAAGACGTACTTCTGCCCACATTGATACCATGTCCATAGCCGGTACCGCCCTCAGCCACGATGGCGTAATAATAGCCATCCTTCTTCATCATGTGAGGTCCCTCGGAGCAACGCTCACCGGTTCCCTCCCATGCCACCTTCACAGGACCTGCCACTGCCAGTCCATCCGGCGTCAAAGGCACGGTCTGGGCAGCCTTAGCAATAATCATATACTTGCTGCCGTCATCATCCACAAAAAGTGAAGGGTCAATATCATCCACCTCCAGACAAACAGGCTTGCTGTAAGGTCCTTCTGGCTTATCGGACACCATTACCAGCTGACGACGCATCACGTTATTATCACGCTTACCATCTGCATTTAAACGTAAGGTAGCATAAATATAAAATTTACCATCCACATACTCAATATCAGGAGCCCAGATGCCATGGGAATCTCTGATGTCACTCAAATCAAGCCACTCCGGATTGCAAATTGCATGTCCGATAATATGCCAGTGCACCATGTCCTTGGAATGGGAAATGGGAATGGCAGGGAAATACTGGAAACTGGAGTTAACCATGTAGTAATCCTCTCCCACACGGATAACGGAAGGATCCGGGAAGAATCCTCTCTGCACAGGGTTTGCATAAGTTCTTCGTGTACTCATAAGCGCTGCTCCTTTTGTATGTTATTTTTAAATATGAACCAAAATATATCCGTCCTGTTCTGTTATAGAACCTTCCTCGGGCCAGGAAGGCATGGTATCACCGATTCTCCAGGCATCCTCTATGACTTGCTCATCCGTCACCAGCCCAAAGGAATGACCATGCATCTTTAAAAAATTATGCATTTCCCGGTTGGTGCCATCAAAAGCATCAAAGCCCCACTGAATCATAGGGAAGCTGGCCTCACCCACAAAGCTGTAGCCTTCCGGTGCATAATATTTTTCCTTCAAATGAGGATCTATCTTGTCCGTAATAACAGCAATCCACTGAAACTGCTTGGAGCCATAGGACACATAATAGTCCTTCCGAAGCTCGTAGGGCGTATCGTAGTGACCGGTAAAAATCACAGGCTTACCGGTGCCATAGTCACGTTCTATCTCATAAGCAATCTCCAAAAGCATCTCCTTGGTGGTCTCATATTTGCGATAATCCGTGTAAAAACTGCGGTTTAAGCTTTCCGTCTGATTCCACACAATCACCAGAGCAATCAAACAAGCCACCACATTTGCAAGCTTACCATTCCGGCCCGTCTGCAGAATTGCCAAAAGCAGAAGCCACACACCCACTGCCGCAAAAAAGGGCAAATACTGGCAGGACCGATAATAGGACACTCTGGCTTCCGCCACAGTCAATAAAAAAGGTGCAATCAGCATTCCGGCAAAGAGAATCGGATACCATATATTCTTCTTGCGAACCGCCAAAATCACACTTGCCACACCAAGCACCACACATGCAAGCTCATAAACCGTCACCGGCAGATACACAAGGGCGTTCAGATGATAAACCATCCAGAAACGCTTTACCAGCATCAGAAAATTATCCCAGCCGCCCTCTACAAAAAGACTTGCCATCTCACCCAGACTTCGCTGCTCCTGCTTGAGATCAGTCATCACATCCTCCAGCCGGAAAATCTGTACCGTAGCCGTAACCATAGCACTTCTAAGCAGGACACAGCCTGCACAGATAAGAGCTCCTGCTGCAAGAAATCCTACAACACTCTGAACTCGCAGACGCTTTGCATCTGCCATTCCCCAGAGGAACAGGATCACAATAATTCCAAGAATAAACAGGATTAAAAAAGACTCATAGCAACCCACCGCTGCCCATATAAACAACAGACTCTTTACAAAGGCTAAATATCTTCCCTGTCCCTTATCCTCAATTGCTTCCTGAAAGCATAAAAGAGCCAACGCCGTAAGCACATATCCCAAGCCCACACCATCATGCCAGTAATACACAAACACCTCACTGATGATAGGATTGGATATAAAAGCACAGGCAAATACTGTGGAAGCCAAAACACCGGACTTTTCACCCACCAGGCGTCTCAACACTACATTCAGTATAGTAGCTGCCAACATCAAAAACAATACCCCAACAAGTTCTGTCATAAAAGGGGCAAAATCTGACACATGAAACAATTTATTCAGCCAATAAATCGTCCATCTGCCCATGGTTACTTCCAGTCCATCCTCCAGATAAAGGGCCACCGCCGTATCATCTATTCCGATGCTGGGATGCACAATGGAAAAACCGTATCCGCAGACCGCCGTAATCACCAGCGCAATCCAATATATTTTCTTGTCCAAAAACCATTTTATATCTTTCCAAAGTCGTGTCATCGGGACTTCTATAATCCTTTCAAATTCATTTTTGCATATATAGAATAATATTACCACAAATACTGTTATTCAGCAAGAAGTGTACACAGAAAGCAGCATATGACAAAAGGCAGCATTCCTTCACAGGAACACTGCCTTATTATCCAAACTATAAATCATGTGGGCATATAAATTACATCATGCCGCCCATTCCGCCGCCTGCAGGCATAGCGGGAACATCCTCTTTAATAGTTGCAACAACGCTCTCGGTAGTAAGCAGGGTGCTTGCCACGCTGGTAGCATTCTGCAGAGCGCTTCTGGTTACCTTTGCAGGATCAAGAATACCTGCGGTTACCATGTCAACATACTCTTCCTTCAGCGCATCAAAGCCTACGCCAACCTCAGACTCACGTACCTTGTTGATGATAACGCTGCCCTCAAGACCTGCGTTTGCAGAGATGTGGAACAGGGGTGCCTCCAAAGCCTTTAACACAATCTTAGCACCGGTCTTCTCATCACCCTCAAGGGTCTCAGCCAGCTTTGCAACTTCCTTGGAAGCGTGGATGTATGCGGAACCACCACCACAGATGATACCTTCCTCTACTGCTGCTCTGGTAGCTGCCAAAGCATCTTCCATACGAAGCTTTGCTTCCTTCATCTCGGTCTCGGTAGCAGCACCTACACGGATTACACCTACCCCGCCTGCCAATTTAGCAAGTCTCTCCTGAAGTTTCTCCTTATCAAACTCAGAGGTAGTCTCCTCGATCTGCTTCTTAATCTGATTGATGCGCGCATCAATTGCAGCCTTGTCGCCGTTACCGTCAACGATAACAGTATTCTCCTTCTGCACCTTAACAGACTTTGCACGACCAAGCATATCCAAAGTCGCATCCTTCAGCTCGTAACCAAGCTCAGAGCTGATTACCACACCGCCGGTCAAAGTCGCAATATCCTCAAGCATTGCCTTTCTTCTCTCGCCGTAGCCGGGAGCCTTTACAGCAACCACATTGAAGGTACCACGAAGCTTATTTACAATAAGGGTGGTCAGAGCCTCACCCTCAACATCCTCAGCAATAATCAAAAGCTTGCTGCCGGACTGTACAATCTGCTCCAGAATAGGCAGAACCTCCTGAATATTGGAAATCTTCTTATCAGTAATCAGGATAAGGGGATTCTCCAAAGTTGCCTCCATCTTATCCATATCAGTAGCCATGTACGCAGAGATATAACCTCTGTCAAACTGCATACCCTCTACCAGATCCAGCTCAGTCTGCATGGTCTTGGACTCTTCGATGGTGATAACACCGTCGCCGCTTACCTTCTCCATTGCATCTGCAACCAGCTGACCAACTGCCTCATCACCTGCAGAAATAGCAGCTACTCTTGCAATGTGGTTCTTGCCGTTTACCTTCTGGCTCATCTTTGCGATGGACTCCACTGCACAATCAGTAGCCTTCTTCATACCCTTTCTAAGGATAATGGGGTTAGCACCTGCTGCCAGGTTCTTCATACCCTCATTTACCATTGCCTGTGCCAAAACAGTTGCAGTAGTAGTACCGTCACCGGCTACATCATTGGTCTTGGTTGCAACTTCCTTAACAAGCTGTGCACCCATGTTCTCAAAGGAATCCTCAAGCTCGATTTCCTTTGCAATGGTCACACCGTCATTGGTGATAAGGGGAGCGCCAAAGGACTTATCCAAAACTACATTTCTACCCTTAGGTCCTAAGGTTACTCTTACGGTATCTGCCAGCTGATTAACGCCGGACTCTAATGCTGCACGGGCTTCTGCACCGTATTTAATCTCTTTTGCCATTTTTAAGCCTCCAAATTATATTTTTATTTACTGAATGATTGCTAAAATGTCGTTCTGTCTAACGATGATGTACTCTTCCTCATCCATCTTTACTTCGGTACCAGCGTACTTGGAGTAGATAACGTTGTCGCCAACCTTAACCTCCATCTTTACTTCCTTGCCGTCAACCATGCCGCCGGGGCCTACAGCAAGAACCTCTGCCTGCTGGGGCTTCTCCTTGTTCTGACCGGGCAGTACAATACCGGACTTAGTGGTCTCCTCAGCTACCAGCTGCTTTAAAACAACTCTGTCACCCAAAGGTACTAAATTCATAAAAAATGCCTCCTTGTATTTGTATTATCCATTTTCTTACTTTTGTTTTGTTAGCACTCCTTTTGTTTGAGTGCTAATCACTAAAACATATATTAGTTTTATATGCGAAGGTTTGCAAATGGATTCAAAGGAAAGAAAACATCTATATCTTCTATTTTCTCGTTTTTACTTTCTTTTCCTCGCTTTTTCTTCCACAAACGCAAAGCGGAAGATTTTATAATTAATTTATAAAATCCTCCGCCTTCTTTTATTTCTTTACAAAAAGAATATCTAAATCTTTTCCGGCTGTAGACCACATGGTCCCTTTCACATTAACCAGGTCAGACAAAGCTGCCTCAATCTGGGCATCAGAAGTATTCTTGGGAATACGGACAAATGCTGTATCCTGTGTCTGAAGCTGTGCTGCAATCAAATCAGCAGCCTGAGACATATCTGTAGCACACTTGCCACTCATGTAATAATACTCCTTAGTAGCATCATTTGCTACATAATTGCCCTGATTCATGATTGCGGAATTGTCAGGCACCAAAACACCTGCAACCTGTGCATCGGTTACATTAAACAGACCATTGATAATGAAATCCGTATCATTGTTGGTCACATCCAGTACACACCAGCTGCCATCAACCTTCACTCGATTCCACTCATGACCACCACCGTACAGCGCACCGATTTCATTCATTACCTCCAGGCCTGCATAACGGGCAGTGAGACAAAATGCCTCAGAATAGCTTTCGCACACGCCGTAATTTTTGCAAATAATGCCGTAGGGAGAATGTGAATCCATAAACTGCTCTGACAATGTACTAAAATCCTCCACATTTGTGGACATAGAATCAAAGTCATAGGAAGCATTGATTCTGAAATACTCATTGATAGCCAAAACCTTCTCATAATCTGACATACCTTCATGAGTTACTTCAGCAGCAATTCGCTTAGCAGCCTCAAACTCCTGCTTGGTTTTATTCAGGCGCACCGTGGGTTCCTCCACATAAGTTACCAACAGTGTTTCGTATTCATAAGCATATTTTGCTTCACAATACAAGCCGGAAGTAGGGTTCTGTCTGTGTGCCTCATAAAGCAGGGTAAACAAATAGTCCACATTCGCTGCCTCCGGGAATACCTCCACAGGCACAGGAATCACCTCCGCCTGAGCAATCAGACACATTGCCAGCCACGCCTGCAGATCACTGGATGCATAAAGAGTCGCATTCACATGATCCATGCCAATTTCATTAAGAGTCTGCTGCACCACCACTGCCACTTCATTCATTAACTGAACATTATCGTTGCCGCTCTCTTGCGGAGTTTCCACGGAAGGAGTTGCACTGGGTTCCACACTAGGCTCTACGCTGGGGGCTGCAGTAGGTTCTACGGTAGGCTCTACGCTGGGTTCTGCGGTAGGCGCTACAGTAGGCTCTACGGTAGGTGCTGCGCTGGGTTCCACACTAGGCTCTACGCTGGGGGCTGCGGTAGGAGCTGCAGTAGGCTCTATGGTAGGGGCTACACTGGGCTCTATGGTAGGCGCTGCGCTGGGTTCCGGCACTTCAAGCTCCGGCACATCCTCTGCGGGCACTTCCTTTACTACTACCTCACCCTGCTCCATGCCGCCTACTTTGCTCAGCAAATCGTCCTGGCGCTCAGTTACCACACTGATATTGGCCAAAACATCCTCATATTTCATGCCATGCAGACGCAATACAAAATTGTTAAACAACGTATTCGCTACTTTTGCACGAATACTCATCATCATCTCGTCATCCGGATAATAATATGCCTGTGCACCGTGGAAATCAATAACCATCTTCTGGATGGAGCCGTCAGCCATCTCCACATCCACATAGGCAGGAATATCCTCCACGGAAGTGATTTCTACATCAATCACTCTGTCAGGAATGGTATAGGGCAGGCGATTTGCAAGCTCTCTTACATCCATAATTTTGCTGATGCCGGACTGCTTACCCATTGCATCCACTGCTACAACTACAAAATAGCCGTCTTTCATGGTATCATCAAACTTGGCAGCAGTATTCATATAGGCAATACCATCCTGCTCATAACCCAAATCCTGATGAAGCAATTCCATGTAATTTTCGGACTTTTTCTGGGTAGCAAAATCCTCTACGGATACGGAAGTGTCCGTTGTGGTACACTCCAGCTTATATGCACAATCTCCAAAATGCTCATAAACTCTGTACTCCACAGCGCCGGGAACAGCCTCCCAGGAAAGCACATAGGAGTTGTTCTCATCCAAGGACTGGGACACAGAAGGTGCTGCCAAGTCATGCTGAATGGTAAAAGGTGTTACAAGGGGCTTTTCCAGATCCTCACCTGTATTCAAATCCACATACTGTACCAGATACAGCTGATTCAAAGAACCCCAGGTACCGTCATTGGTATTGTAAGAACCATTCTCATTCAAAGCCAGTGTGCCATCCGGCACTACCTTGATCTTGCCATTCTCATAAACATTGCGGTTATACACCATACCGGTAATATCTTCATAATCGGAATTGTCAAACACCTTAAACGCCTTGTATGCCACATATCCTGCTGCTTCGCTGCACTCAAATTCAAATGTATGATCCTTGGGCAAATCATACAGAGGCTTATTATAATCCTCTTCCAGACCGGATGCAGCAAAATTGGTCTTGATAAAGCTCAGCAATTCACCACCGGCTGCAAGCGTCTGGGCATCCATCGTATCACTTACAATTCCGCTCTGTACAGGCACCTCTGCCGCAACACTGCCTTCATTTGCGCTCTGTCCGGCATTGCCACAGCCACTAAACATAGACATGGTCATGGTAGCCGCCATCATCAAAGCAAACATTCTCATAATCTTTTTATTCTTCATTTTTTCTTCCTCTTTTCCCTTTTGAGTATTCTTGTTTTTTGAAGCCTTCACTTATAACACCACACAAGTTTCCAAAAGGTTGCAAAAAAATTTCAAAAAATTTTCAAACCATTTATTGGTGTCAATTCGGTATTTACCATAATATCGGTTGAGACACATTTATTCTCCCACGGAACGCTTCCGCTCCATGAAAATGTCATTTAGTTAAGTTCAAAACAATTAAGTTAAGAGGTAAATCTTCGGGTTTGCTCCTTAACTTTTGGTAAAATTCGAAGTTGCCTCGCTTCTTTGAGAAGGATTGATTTGGTTTCGGGTCTATGTAAAATTTTTGCTTTATGAGACCCTAAAAGGTAGGAAATATCATGGTTTTTAAACATGATTCAACAGCATATGGGTCTATACAGAAAAATTGTCCAGTAAGACCCGGAAAATTAATATTTAGCGGGTCTCCGGTGTGAATTTTTATGTATAGACCCGTAAGGGGCTGTTTGACACAATGTTTTTACGTGGTTTGGGGTAATTTCGGGTCTCAGGATTCGATTTTTATGCATAGACCCGTGTGAAGACAAAATGCTTTTTGAAATCTTAACTAAATGACATTGCGCTCCATGTAAAACGTAGCGGCACATAAGATTGCACAGTACGCAATCTAAGTGCCGACGTTTTCCAAGGTCTCGTGGTAGGACACATGGCTCCTAATCAATAATACATATGCCGTGACACAAATAAATGAATAAAAAATTATCTGCACAATTGATATATAGTTTCTACTCCGGCAATTTTTAGATAGGATTCATCCCATACTTCGAATTGGATTGTTTTGTTGTCGGTAAGGACTACCTTGTAGTATTGTATGGTCTGTGCAGGAGCGTCTGCGCCTGTTGCCGGGTCGGTTACACGCTCTGCGATTCTTGCATATGCAGCATTTTCCGTCAAATCTTCCGACGTAAAGTCCTGATCCTTGGAGGAATAAACTTCCTTTACCGTATCAGTACCGGACAATTCAACAAACTTCTGTATTTTTTGTGCATCGTCGGATGCATTGCCAAACCAGGCAAGGTCTCCCACCTGAAACTGAGGGTAAGTATTTGCATCATCTCCTTGGGCTAATACCTGACCTGCGTTTTCCTGAACCGGTTGACTTTCAGATGCAACCAGATTCTCACCGGGTTTGTCTTTGCCTGTATCACTGCTTACGCCTGTCAGATACACAGCACCCACCACAAGCACCAGTGCCGCTGCGGCCACCACTGTTCCAACTGTCCGGATAGGAAAGCTACGCACTTTTTTCTCTTGGTTCATCTGCTCTGCCAACTGCTTTTTAAAGTCTTCACCGGCAGAAATATCCGAAAATGCTTTCTCATACTCCTTTTTAAAATTCATAGTCCGCCTCCTTCAGCTTCTCCTTCAAAATTTCCCGGGCCCTGTGAAGCCTGGATTTGATTGCCGTCTCACTCAGCTTAAGTATTGCCCCGATTTCTTTGATGGAGAGCTCTTCATAATAGAACAAATGAATAATCACACGGTATTTCTCCGGCAATTCCATCACTGCATAATAAACTTCACTTTTCTCCTCCATGGACTCCGCCACGTCATAACCTTCCGGCAGGCTGGCCCGATGTCTAAACCATGCAGTCTTTACAAAAGTGTTCCCCGTGTTGACCGCCACCTTAAGAAGCCACGCCTTGCGATGCTCCTCCTCACGAAAAGTATTGCCATCCTGCGTATACTTTAGGTATTTGAGGAAAACATCCTGCGTGATATCCTGGGCATCCTGTACATTCTGGGTTCTGGAAAACGCCACACGATATACCATATCTGAATATTTATCTATCAGCGCTTCTGCCGAAAGTCCCGTATCTATCCTGTCCAAAGTATTTCTCCTTTACCTATAACACTATTTATCTTCCGAAAAGGTTGCAGATAATATTTTTTCAATATCTGAGCTAATCAACTTCTACAAAATCTGCCAAAATAAATAATACCGCCAACGACAGTTAACACAATACCACCCGCCACAAGCAACCATGCCCACATCACCTGATTGGCACTATTTTCATCCACTTTCAAATAATATTTTCCGTAAACTGCCTCTAACATTTCATCCGTAATTTCATCCGCCGTATATCCATAGGAATTTATCAGTTCATTCCTCATCATCTCTTTTTCCGCTTCCCCAAAAGCAATCGCATATCCATCCAATCGCTTTTCCTCCGGATCCTTAGCAGACTGGTAGTACATATATTTTTTCTCGTCAGCCTTGCTGAAACAAATGATTGATATATATCCATACTGATCGATTACACATCGATACTCCATATTATTTTCACTATCATACCAATACTCCCACGCCAAACGTGTCATATAGGTATATGCCCGCTGTCCGGAACGCTCTGCTCTTCGAACATCCCTGGCCTCCACTCCGAATAGTCCGCCACCCTTCATAGCGCTCCACGTGACACCTGCAAGCACAAGCACTACGCCAATTATTAATACAGTCAGTCCCACCGCCTGCTTTTTATTCTTTTCTTCTGCTTCCTTTTTCCGATTCTGTTCCTCCCAATAGATCTGTTGCCAGGACTTTTCCTGACTCACATTTTGATCCATATCCCTCTCCTGATTTATCAAAACTTATCCCTCCTCAATGCATTTCCTTATAATCGCTCCTGATACAAAAATCCAAAAAGGGAACTACCCTAACTGGATAGTTCCCTCTTAATCAGACTACGTTCATTCAAAAAATTAGCACTTAATCTCCAAGTAACCCAGCAACTTCGTCATATCGTACTCTTCCATTACACCCAGATTGGAATCGTAGAACTTGCCATCATAATGTACAAGATAATGGCAGAAACGCCCCATCTTCTCCATCAGGATACAGCACTTAGGCAGAACTGCGTCACGACCCTCAGTGTAGTTGATGATATCGGTATGATCGATACCATAGTAGTTCAGAGCAGAAATCACGCGACCCATGGTAGCCTGCCACTCTCTGCAATCCATTACGGAGATAACCTCAGCGATGGTAACGCCTGCCAGCATAGCCACACATGCTTGACCGCAAAGACCATCCTCAGGCTGGATAATTACTTCCATGCTGTCAATCTTACGGATGGGATTCTCGAAGCTGTAAGGGCTGTTCTGATCCATACGAATCAGGGAACCATTTACATGAAGAAGAATCTTGTGGCTAACGCCGAGCTCTACCTTAACTGCATCATCATCGGGAATATGAATCTCATAATTACCCTTCTCGCGGGGAAGCAGCTCACAGTCGATAATCTCATTATCCAGAACCACGTCTGCCTGAATTACCTCTCTCTGCTTACAAACCTCCCAAATATTAAAAGGAATGGGAATC
>JAZQFO010000198.1:0-2558 GCA_045539535.1 Acetatifactor sp. | reverse complement strand
GAGGCTATTCATGCAGGTCTTGAGTGTGGAATTTTGGGAAGCAAGATTCCCAATCTGGACTGTGTATCCATCGGTCCGGATATGAAGGATATTCATACTACAGAGGAAAGATTAAGTATTGCTTCTACAAAGCGCGTATGGGAGTATCTGGTACAGCTTTTGGAGCAAAAGGAGGCTTAAGTGGTTTTATTTCAGTGTGATTATACAGAGGGCGCCCATCCTAAGCTGATGCAGCGCCTGACGGAGACCAATATGGAGCAATGGGCCGGCTATGGTGAGGATGCCTATTGCCTGAGTGCGGCGGATAAAATCCGTGATTTGTGTGAAGATAAGCATCTGGCAGTGCACTTTCTGGTAGGCGGTACCCAGACGAATATGACGGTGATTGATGCAGCGCTTCGCTCCCATCAGGGGGTAATCTGTGCGGATACCGGACATATCAATGTGCATGAGACCGGTGCAGTGGAGTCCTGTGGACATAAGGTGCTTCCTTTGCCCGGTGAGAATGGCAAGATTACCGCAGCCCAGGTGGAGGAGGCTTATCTGGCTCATAAGCATAACGACAGCTTTGAGCATATGGTGCAGCCTAGGATGGTATACATATCCAATCCTACGGAGCTGGGAACTATCTATACAAAGGCAGAGCTTACAGCTTTGTATCAGACCTGCAGCCGGCATGGACTGTATCTTTTTATGGATGGTGCCAGATTGGGATATGGTCTGATGGCGCCGGATAATGACTTGACATTGGCTGATATCGCGGCCAATACAGATGTGTTTTATATTGGTGGCACCAAGGTGGGAGCACTTTTTGGGGAGGCGGTGGTAATTCGTAATGAGTCTCTGAAAGAGGATTTCCGCTATATTATGAAGCAAAAGGGTGGCATGCTTGCCAAGGGTCGTCTTTTGGGTGTGCAGTTTGATACCTTGTTTACGGATGGACTTTATTTCCAGATTGCCGGTCATGCAATCAAAATGGCAGAAAAGCTGAGAAGTGCTTTTGAGGCAAAGGGTTATGAGCTTGTGGCCCCTAATCATACCAATCAGATTTTTGTAGAGATTCCGGATGGGCATTTGGAACAGATTCAGAAGGAATTTGGATATTGTTATGACCATCGTTCGGACGAGAAGCATAGTGTGGTGCGGTTTTGTACCAGCTGGGCTACCCGGGAAGAACAGGTTGATGCATTGATTCAGTTGATTCATTATATTTAAAGAATATGTTTACATATTGTTTGCGGAAGTAAGAGGGAGAAAAAATGCAGGATTTAAATCAGGATTTTCACGAGAGTGATGGGAGATGGAGTAAAGGTAAGATGCGCCAAATCCGTGGATTGATGGTGTTTGCTGCGCTTTTGGTATTGGCGCTGATTTACAGTAAGGTCATCTATGGTACGGCGCTGATGGTAGTGGAGATTTTCAAACCGTTTATTTATGGCGGAATGATTGCTTTTGTGCTTAATCTTCCTATGAAGTGGATTGAAGGGAAACTCCTTGGCAAATGGAAAGGGAAAGCGGCATCTAAGTTAAAACGGCCAATTAGTATGGTAGGGGCTATTTTATTTCTGGTGGTGGTGCTTACCATTGTGGTCAGCATTGTGATTCCACAGCTGGGGCAGGCTGTCAGCAAGCTTGGCAAGGAAATTCCGGTATTTGTAGAGAAGACCGGTAATCAGGTGGCTATTCTTCTGGAGGATTACAGTGCGCAGTATCCGGAGCTTCAGACTCAGGTGGAGCAGCTTCGCAATGTGGAGTTTAATTGGGAAGGTATTGTGACCAGTGTGGCAGGCTTCCTCAAAAAGGGTGTGGGAAGTATGTTGACCTCCACATTCTCTGTAGCAGGAAGTATCATTGGCGGTGTGGTAAACTTCTTTATTGCATTTGTATTTGCCATTTATATTTTGAGCCAGAAGGAGAAATTGGGCGATCAGGGACGTAGAATCGTAACGGCGTATCTGCCCAAGCGTGTGGCGCCCCAGGTTTTGCGCGTATTTTCTTTGTTGCATAAGAATTTCAGTAATTTTATCACCGGTCAGTGCCTGGAGGCAGTGATTCTGGGATCTTTGTTTGTGGTGGCCATGACTATTTTCAGAATGCCCTATGCTATGATGGTTGGTGTGTTGATTGCCTTTACTGCACTAATCCCCGTGGTAGGTGCGTTTATCGGCTGTGCAGTGGGAGCGTTCTTGATTCTTTTGGAGAATCCCGTGCTGGCGTTGTGGTTTGTTGTGATGTTTTTGGTGATTCAGCAGCTGGAAGGTAATCTGATTTATCCTAAGGTTGTGGGTAATTCTGTAGGTCTTCCCTCTATCTGGGTGCTGATGGCGGTAAGTTTGGGTGGTAGCTTGTTTGGTGTGGCCGGTATGCTGTTCTTTATTCCTCTGCTTGCTACGGGATATACCTTGCTTCGAGAGAGTGTGAACCGCAGAAACGGAGTGGTTGTGTCCCAACCGGAGCCTGTTAAGGTACAAAAACCTGCGAAAAAACCTGTTCAGACACAGAGAAAGAAGTCGAAAAAGCCCGTAAAATAAGGGTTTTGAAATTTTTTAAAAAATTTT
>JAZQFO010000197.1:0-8153 GCA_045539535.1 Acetatifactor sp. | reverse complement strand
TGTTATTCATGATTTAGCAAAGAGAACGATTGATTATTCGGAATTAAAAGTTCCCTGTGATAATGGGAGAGATTATTTTAGAAAATACACATCATGCATAATGAAGATCAAGAAAATGTTATAAGAATTCATGGTCAGATGAAAATTTGATTATAGTTTAAGAGTGATGACACATTTTATAGATAAAAAGGTGTAACATGAAAACAATACGAGTAGTAGCAGCAATTATTAAAGCAATAAATGAAAACGAGGAGCCTATTATTTTTGCAACACAAAGAGGTTATGGCGACTTTAAAGGTGGCTGGGAATTCCCTGGTGGAAAGGTTGAAGAAGGTGAAAGCCTGCAAGAAGCTCTTGTTCGTGAGATACGAGAGGAACTTGAAACAGAAATTGCAGTAGGAGAATTAATAGATACAATTGAGTACGATTACCCTACATTCCATCTTTCAATGGACTGCTTCTGGGCAGAGATTGTTTCGGGGAATTTGGTTCTTACAGAACATGAAGCGGCGAAGTGGTTGATGAAGGCGGAGCTTGATTCAGTAGAGTGGTTGCCTGCGGATATTTTGTTGATTGAGCAGATAAAATTAGGGCTTCAGTAAATGAAAATAGATGGAGGATAATATTATGGCCGGTTTGATTAATTTGCAAAAAATTTCTTTGAAGAACCATCCTGAAATTAAGGAAGATTTAATTCAAAAATTTATATTCGAGAACCCAGAAGTTTTAGGTTTGGGCGAATTGACGCCTATTCAAAGAGAACGAATTCAACCCGCAGGTGGTCGATTAGATTTGCTTATGGGAAGTGCAGATAATGAAATTAGGTATGAGATAGAGATACAACTAGGAGCAACGGATCCTAGCCATATTATCAGAACAATTGAATATTGGGATACAGAGAAAAAGAGATATCCGCAGTATGATCATTGTGCTGTAATTGTTGCGGAGGAAATCACAGGAAGATTTATGAATGTAATAAGTCTTTTTAATGGTGCAATTCCCTTGATTGCGCTGCAGGTGTCAGCTTATAAAGTGGGAAATGATATTTCATTAGCGTTTACAAAAGTAATTGATAGAGTTAGTCTGGGGACGGATGAGGAAGACGAGTACGAAGTAACCGATAGAAATTACTGGGAAAATCGTAGCACAAAAAAAATCATGAAGGATGTTGATTTGATTTTTGCAAATCTTGAAAAATACACTACAGGCTATGAACTAAAGTACAATAAATTTTATATAGGATTGGCAAAAGATGGAATTGCAAAGAATTTTATTTCGTTTAAGCCAAAGAAAACTTTTTTGTATTTCATTTTTAAGACAAATGAAAATGCAGAGCTTTCTGCTAAGTTGGAAGAAGCGGGGCTTGATGTTGCTTATGAAAGCAGATGGAAGCAGTATAGGGTGAAATTGAGCGGATTTGATGATTATAAAAAATATGAAGATTTAATAAATGAGTGTGTAGAGTCAGCTATGGAGTATTTTAACATTTTAGATCTATAAGGAGAATGCAAAACGGATATGAGATTCCTATGTACCTAGGATGAAAAAGAGACAAGAGGAGGGGAGTATGTTCTTAATTATGAGTATCTCATCTGGTTGGATTATGGGTGAGATAGGAGACGATAAACAGAAACATTTTTTTGATTATAGTTATCTCACCAACTTCTTGAATGATTTCATGGAGACTCTTTTGTGTGCTTATGGTGAGTGGGAGCCTTATACATACAAGGATAAATTCAGGACAGAGCTTGAGCCGGCAGTTGAAGATTGGTATATTTACCGCGAACAGGATAACTTGATTATTAATATCAAGAACTATGAAAGTGAATATAGCGATAAGGTTGAGCATGAGATTACTTTAACATTTGATTTTGATGTATTTCTGGCTGAATTTGTGCAGGAGATGGACAGGGTTTTGCGATTCTACGGTCTTGTGGGTTACAGGGAGAATTGGAGTTTTGAATTTCCTGTAGGACTGTATCTCATGTTAAAGAACATTTGCATGGGACAAAGCAAGCTGGCAATCAGTGAAATTACAGCGGACCAGCATTTTGGAACAGATGCTACGGTCTCGGATTTGGAGAAAGAGCTGGATCTGCTACGGGAGACCTAGAAGGACTAAATATGTACTGTAAGACGTATGAAAGGCCAAGTGGAAAGAGTAATTTATGTGGAAAATAATTCAAATATTTGACGGTGATTACGGTTGTGAAGACCTTGTACCGGGCGCTAACCCTAAGGTTTCCGTTACCCTCGCCAACGAACAGGGTGAGCAGAAATACATATCCATAGAGGATGCCTGGCTCATAGCAAACAATTTGGATATCGGCTCTGAATGGCCGGAAGTCTAATTTAGAGGTAGGAATATTATGAAAATATTTGTAGATGCAGATGCCTGCCCGGTAGTGCGCATTGTAGAAGCTATTGCCAAGAAGTATCAGGTGCCGGTTGTCTTACTTTGCGATACCAATCATGTGCTTTCCTCCGATTACAGTGAAGTGATGATTGTAGGAGCGGGGGCTGATGCGGTGGATTTTAAGCTGATAAGTCTGTGCCATCAGGGCGATATTGTGGTAACGCAGGACTACGGTGTGGCCGCAATGGCGCTGGGTAAGAATGCATATGCAATTCATCAGTCCGGCAAATGGTTTACGGACGAGAATATCGATCAGATGTTGATGGAAAGGCACCTTGCCAAGAAGGCGCGAAGAGGCAGTTCCAAGAATCATTTGAAGGGTCCGCGCAAGCGGACTGCAGAGGATGACCTGAGGTTTGAAGAGAGTTTTGAGAGACTTTTGCGTAAAGCAATGTCCGGAGAGGAGTATTGAAGGCATGAGCTATTTGATTAAAGACACCACCAAGCAGGAGCGTATAGAACTGATTCGTAGTTGGGTGCCGGATGACGAGGTTATGGATGGCTGCGATATTGATTTGTGGGAAATGTACCGTGATTATATTGATGGAAAGAGAGAAATTGCGGAAATCAATGCATCCTTTAACGAAGGGTTTTATGAGGAATCGGATTTGAGATAAACGCGAGGGCGAGGTGGTAGCGCAAATGAATATACAGATTTTTGGAACCAAGAAGTGTAATGATACCAAGAAGGCGGAACGCTTTTTCAAGGAGCGCGGTATAAAGTATCAGTTCATCGATATGAAGGAAAAGGGCATGAGCAAAGGGGAATTCACATCGGTAGCGCAGGCCAATGGCGGCATCGAGAACATGCTGAATCCGGATTGCAAGGACAAGGATACACTGGCGCTGATTCAGTATATTGCCGAGGAAGACAAGCTGGAGAAGATTCTGGAGAATCCCCAGGTGATTAAGACTCCGGTGGTTCGGAACGGAAAGCAGTCTACGCTGGGGTATGTACCGGAGGTTTGGAAGGGCTGGAGTTGAAAACAGGCGTCCTTAAAAGGAGGAAAACCATGAAAAAACATCGTTTCATCATCGTTGGTTCCGGCTGGCGTTCTCTTTGCTACGTTCGAATCGCCAAAGCCCTACCGGAAGTCTTTGACCTCTGCGCCATGCTTTGCAGAACGGAAGAAAAGGCCCAGCGCATGGCCAGAGAAAATGATATTTATACCACCACATCCATTGAGGAATGTAAGGACATGAAGCCGGATTTTGTGGTGGTTGTGGTGAATAAGACATCTATTGCGGATGTAAGTAAAGAATGGATGGGCTACGGCTTTACTGTGCTGTGTGAGACTCCGGCGGCGCTGGATACAGAGACTTTGAATGAGCTGTGGACGGAGCACTGTGCCGGAGGACGATTGATGGTGGCGGAGCAGTACATCTATGACCCGGTATATCAGACACAGTTGCAGTTGCTTGGTAGAGGCTTGATTGGTGAGCCGTCTTTCTTGCATCGTTCATTGGCTCATGAGTATCATGGGGCTAGTCTTATGAGAGCCTATTTGGGCGTGGATGCAGGGGCTGCTTTTACAGTGTCTGCTAAGACTTATGCGTTTCCCACTGTGGAAACAATGAGCCGTTATGAGAAGTTTACGGACGGAAGAGTGGCAGAGAAAAAGCGTACCGTTGGTACTTTTGAATTTGCCGATGGTAAGGTTGCTGTTTATGAATTTGATTCGGAACAGTACCGTTCGCCTATCCGGAATAATTATGTGAAGCTGCAGGGTGTCCGGGGCGAGATGAAGGATAACGCTTTTTACTGGCTGGATGAGGAAAATGAGCCTAGAAAGGCCCGGTTGATTGCTTCTGAGGTATCGTTTACCAGAGACAGTGACAATCCCAATCTGCAGGTTGGAAGTGAGTGTGAGTGCATCAGACTGGTGCAGGAGGGTGCAGAGGACCAGGTGTTGTATCAGGCGCCTTTTGGTTTGCGGGGCATGACTTCCGAGGAAGGGACTATGGCACTGCTGATGGTTCAGGCGGCAGAGTATGACAGGGAGCAGGCTGGACAGAACCTGCGTGATGCTTTGCAGGACGCTTATATGGCAGTTTTGATGAAGCAGGCGGTGGAGACCGGAGAAGTGGTTGCATCTAAGGTGCAGTCCTGGCAGGAAGGATAAGACGGAGGGGATAGCATATGACAGATAAGATTCCAGTAGCATTAGTGGGCGTAGGGGTAATGGGCTCCAAGTACGCTGCCATGATTGTGTCCGGGGAAGTGAAAAATATGGTGCTTGCAGGCGTTGTGGCCAGAAATCCCAAAGCACAGGAATGGGCAGCAAGTCTGGTAAATGCTGAGGGCTTGCCACCGAATATCTATGCAGATGTGGAGGATATGTTTGCCCATGCAGAGGAGTTTGATGCGGTGATCATCGCCACACCTCACAAAACCCATGAGGAAATTGCGGTTCGCGCCTTTGGGCTGGGCAAGCATGTGCTGTGTGATAAGCCCGCAGGCGCAACCATTTTACAGGCTCAGAACATGACGGCAGCCTCCAAGCAGTATGATAGAGTTTATGGTATGATTTTTCATCAGCACAGATATCCTAAGTACCTGTATATCAAACAGGCGCTGGACAAGGGCGAGCTTGGTGATGTAAAGCGTATGCTGGTAGTGAACTCCAGATATTTTCGCACGGCTCATTATCACCGGTCCGGCAGCTGGAGAAGCAGCTGGAAGGGCGAGGGTGGTGGTGCGCTGATTAACCAGGGCGCCCATATCCTGGACATGTGGCAATGGCTCTTTGGTATGCCTAAAAAGCTTTATGCAGAGATTCCTTTTGGCAAGTATAATGATTTCAAGGTGGACGATGAAGCCACGATTACCATGCGCTATGAAAACGGTGCCACCGGAATCTTTATGTTGACCACCGGTGAGGCGGTATGGCAGGAACGCTTAGAAATCGTGGGAACCAAGGGTAGGATGCTTTTGGAGGATGATACCCTTCATATTTATCGATACAGCAAGGATTCTACAGAATATATTGCCACAGAAGACGTGAACTCCAGGGAGAACCTTGCCATCACTGATGAAGTCATTGAATTTGACAAAGTGAAGGAGCCATATGTGGAGATGCTGGAGAATTTTGCAGAAGCGGTGATTACAGGGGATTCGTCTATTCTGATTGCACCGGGTGAAGAGGCCATTAATCAGCTGATGCTTACCAATGGGGCGTATTATTCGGCGTGGAAGGATGTGCCGGTGGAGCTGCCGCTGGATGCAGAGATGTATGAGATGGCGTTTGGGGAGCAGTGTGAGGGGGAGAATGTATAATAGTTTACGACCATATAGACTAAGCTGCTGATATTTATATAAATGCAAAAAGAGTTGACAATTATATAGAAAAGAAATATCATATCCATACAAAAGTAAAATGCATGGAGGTGGTTGTAATGAAAATTAATCAGACAATTATGAAAGAGCTCCAACAAAATAATAATATGATTACAACTGCGCAAGTGGTCTCATTAGGTTTTTCCAGAGCCTTGTTGTCAAAATATGTAAAAGAAGGTTTGTTAGAACGTAGTCGCCAAGGAGTTTATATATTACCAGATTCTGTCCATGATGATATGTATACACTGATGCTTAGGTCAGAGAAGATTATTTTTTCTCATGATACGGCGTTATTTTTAAATGGATTGTCGGATAGAACACCTTTTGAACATTCAGTTACTATTCCAAGCAATTCGGTATTATCTGATACTCTAATGGAAGAATGTACTTGCTTTTATATAAAGCCGGAGTTGCTTGATCTGGGAATGGTTTGGAAAAAGACAACTTTCGGTAATGAAGTGAGATGCTATGATGCTGAGCGTACAATATGTGATTTGCTGCGTTCCAGAAATCGTATGGATGAAGAAACGGTAGTAAGTGCAATGAAAAACTATGCAGCATCTAAAGATAAGGATTTAAACCGTTTGGCAGTATATGCAGAAAAATTTAAGGTAAACAAGATTTTAAAACAATATATGGAGGTGTTGCTATGAGTGCTAAGGCAATGAGTTTAAAGGGCAGAATCAAAAACTATGCTAAGGCCAATAATATAGCTGCTCAGGTGGTCCTTCAAAATTATATGTTTGAATGTTTCCTTACAAGACTATCAGTATCTGAGTACAGTGAGAAATTTGTTGTGAAAGGTGGGATATTGATAGCTGCAATTGTTGGATTAGATACTCGCTCCACGATGGATTTGGATACTACTCTTCGCGATCTTCCTTTAACAGAGGGGAAAATCCGAGAAGCGATTAATGCAATATGTCAAATTGATATGAAAGATGATGTTGTATTTACAGTAAAGTCTATTGAACCAATTCGCAAGGATGATATTTACGGCGGTTATTGTGTTCGAATAGATGCGGCATATGATACCATAATTACGCCATTATCTATTGATGTTTCAACAGGAGATGTGATTACTCCTGGTGCTGTAAAGTATGAGTTTAGTGGGATTTTTGACGAAGATGTTAGAATTAATTTGTGGGGGTATAATATAGAGACGGTTATCGCTGAGAAAGTCGAAACAATTTTGCGCAGGGGTGTGTTTACCACGAGACCAAGAGACTATTATGATGTCTATATACTTGGAACGACGCAGAAATATGATAAGGAAATCTATAACGAAGCTTTAATAGCCACTGCAGAACATCGTGGAAGTACAGAAAAGATTTCTGATGTGGAGGGTATTCTTAAGCGAATTTCGGAGAATATTGACCTTAAGGATAGGTGGAAAAAGTATCAGCAAAAGTATACATATGCTAGTGACATTTCGTTTGAGAATGTTTTGGAGGTGTTGAGAAGGATTGTGCTTTAGAGTCCATAGTAGATGGTAGTATTAGCAACTCTTGTAGCAAATGCAAAAATATGAGAAAATATAACACGATATGAGAAGTTATAAAGGAGCAAAATTCATGATAAAAGTACTTTTCATCTGCCACGGCAATATCTGTCGCAGCACCATGGCCGAGTCCGTCTTCACCCACATGGTGCAGACCCGTCACATGGACCACTTATTCCACATCTATTCCGCGGCTACCAGCCGCGAGGAAATCGGTAATGGTCCCCATTACGGCACGGTCAACAAGCTGCGTCAGGTGGGTATCCCGGTAGTGCCTCATCGTGCGGTGCAGATGACCGCCAGAGATTATGAGGAATATGATTATCTGATTGGTATGGATACGGCCAATATTCGTAATATGAACCGTATTGCAGGAGGGGACCCGGAGGAGAAGATTTACAAGCTGCTTAGCTTTGCCGGAAGCGGCAGGGATGTGGCGGACCCGTGGTATACCGGGGATTTTGAGGCTACCTATGAGGATGTTGTGGCCGGCTGTGAGGGATTTTTGCAGTGGTTAAAGGAGCAGGGCGCGTTATAAGCAGAATGGGTTGTAAATGGGAGGAGATTTCATGAGTGATGAATTGACCATGACGGTATCACCGGTTTGTGAAAAGGCCGGGGAGCGGTTTGCCTATGTATCTTTTGCAGATGGGGAACGCAGTGCGGAAGGGAAGATACCGGATTGTAAGATTGTGTCTGCCACCGGTTTTCGTGAGGATGAAATCCGTATGTTGGAGGAATATATGCAACAAGAGCTGCCACGGCTTAAGCGGATGGCAGCTCAGATTCGACTGATGGATGCTTTTATGAATTAGGGTTCCCAGCGGTCCTTAATGATTTCCTCAGGTTTCTTGGTGTAGATGGTGATAAGTTTCCATGTGGTACCTGCCAGCAGGGGG